>NZ_JAXDEO010000048.1:0-50801 GCF_035064975.1 Pseudomonas sp. YuFO20 | reverse complement strand
CGCTTTTGGCGGCGTTCGCGACTATAGCAGCAATGATTAAGTGCTTCAATTCCATAAAAAATTGTTATCATCCGCGGCATGACGACGACTACCCCCCCGACTCCAGGCGTACAACTGCTTGAGGTCTCGCCGGAATATGCCGGCCAACGTATTGACAACTTCCTTCTCGCTCGGCTCAAAGGCGTGCCCAAGACCTTGATTTACCGCATTTTGCGCAAAGGCGAAGTGCGAGTGAACAAGGGCCGGATCAAGCCCGAATACAAGCTGCAGGCGGGCGATATCGTGCGCGTGCCGCCGGTTCGCGTGCCTGAACGCGACGAGCCGGTGCCGCTGGCCCAGGGGCTGCTGCAGCGCCTGGAAGCCTCGATTGTCTTCGAAGACAAGGCCCTGATCGTGATCAACAAGCCCGCCGGCATTGCGGTTCACGGCGGCAGCGGCCTGACGTTCGGGGTGATCGAAGCCTTTCGTCAGTTGCGCCCCGATTGCAAGGAGCTCGAACTGGTTCACCGTCTCGACCGTGATACCTCCGGCCTGCTGATGATCGCCAAGAAGCGCAGCATGTTGCGCCACTTGCACACCGCGTTGCGCGGTGATGGCGTCGACAAGCGCTACATGGCGCTGGTGCGCGGTAACTGGGCGAGCTCGATCAAGCAAATCCGTGCGCCGCTTGGCAAAAGCAACCTGCGCTCTGGCGAGCGCATGGTCGAGGTCGACGAGGAGGAGGGCAAGGAGTCCGTGACCGTGTTCAAGGTCCTGCGCCGCTTCGGCGACTTCGCCACCCTGATCGAAGCCAAGCCGATTACCGGCCGCACTCACCAGATCCGTGTTCACACCCTGCACGCCGGGCATTGCATCGCTGGCGACAGCAAATATGGTGAGGAAGGTTTCAGCAAGGAAATCCGCGATCTGGGCGGCAAGCGCCTGTTCCTGCATGCCTACATGCTGACCGTGCCGTTGCCCGATGGCGGCGAGTTGAAGTTGCAGGCCCCGGTCGACGAGATGTGGGCCAAGACTGTGGAGCGTTTGAGTGCGCCCATCTGATTACAAGCTGCTGATTTTCGATTGGGACGGCACCTTGGCCGATTCCATTGGTCGGATTGTCGAGGCAATGCATGTGGCATCGCAGCGGTCCGGGTTTGCGCAGTGCGATGACTTTGCCGTCAAGGGCATCATCGGCCTGGGGCTGCCGGAGGCTATCCGTACCCTGTATCCCGAGATCGGCGAGGCCGAGTTGATTGCCTTCCGTCAGCACTACGCCGACCACTACATCGCCTCGGAGGCGGAGCCTTCGCCCTTGTTTGAAGGCGTGGTCGAGTCGCTCGAGGCGTTCCGTGCCCAGGGTTATCACCTGGCCGTGGCCACGGGCAAGGCCCGTCGCGGGCTGGATCGGGTGCTGAAGTCCCATGGGTGGGAAGATTACTTCGACATCACCCGTGCCGCCGACGAGACGGCCAGCAAGCCCCATCCGTTGATGCTGGAGCAGATACTTGCCCATTGCGAGGTGCGTGCGGACCAGGCGCTGATGGTGGGTGATTCGTCCTTCGACTTGCAGATGGCACGCAATGCCGGCATGGATTCGGTGGCGGTCAGCTACGGCGCGCAATCGATCGAAGCGCTGAAGCTGTTCGAGCCGCGACTGACCATCGATCGTTTTTCACAATTGCACGACTGGCTGGGCCAGCGGGCTTAATACGTTATTGCTGGGGTAGATGGCATGGCCGACGAATGGAAAGCGCCCGCCAAGGCGAGCGAAGCGAGTGCAGAGAACGGTGACGAAAAAAGCTGGAAGCTGCTGGAAAAGACCCTGCTGGCCGGTGTGCAGGAGCAGCGTCGCTCCCGGCGCTGGGGGATTTTCTTCAAGTTGCTGACCTTCGTGTACCTGTTTGTCGCGCTGGCGCTGTTTACGCCGCTGATGGACATGGAGAAGGCGGCTACCCGCAGTGGCAATTACACCGCGTTGATCGACATCACCGGCATGATCGCCGACAAGGAGCCGGCCAGCGCCGATAATATTGTCGGCAGCCTGCGGGCCGCTTTCGAAGACGAAAAGGTCAAGGGCGTCATCCTGCGTATCAACAGCCCTGGCGGCAGTCCGGTGCAGTCGGGCTACGTCTATGACGAGATCCGCCGTCTGCGTGGCCTGCATCCGGATACGAAGCTCTACGCAGTGATTTCCGACCTGGGTGCTTCCGGTGCGTATTACATTGCCAGTGCGGCGGACCAGATCTATGCCGACAAGGCGAGCCTGGTGGGTTCCATTGGGGTTACGGCGGCTGGTTATGGCTTCGTCGGCACCATGGAGAAGTTGGGTGTGGAGCGTCGCACCTACACCTCGGGCGAGCACAAGTCATTCCTCGATCCGTTCCAGCCGCAGAAGCCTGAAGAAACGGCGTTCTGGCAGGGCGTGTTGGATACCACTCACAAACAGTTCATCAACAGCGTCAAGCAGGGTCGTGGCGACCGCCTGAAAGACAAAGAGCATCCGGAGCTGTATTCCGGGCTGGTCTGGTCGGGTGAGCAGGCGCTGCCGCTGGGATTGATCGATGGCCTGGGCAGTGCCAGTTCGGTGGCTCGCGATGTGGTCGGCGAAAAAGAACTGGTGGACTTCACCGTTCAGGAATCGCCATTCGACCGCTTCTCGAAAAAGCTCGGTGCCAGCGTGGCTGAGCATTTGGCGATGTGGATGGGGTTTAACGGTCCGTCGCTGCGTTAAGCCGCTTTAAACATCAAAAGATCGCAGCCTGCGGCAGCTCCTACAAGGTTATGTGTACACCTGTAGGAGCTGCCGCAGGCTGCGATCTTTTGCTTTCAAGGGACTTTCACACCCTCTGCCAGCAGCATATCCACCAGGCGAATCAGCGGCAGGCCTACCAGGCTGGTAGCATCAGGCCCTTCGGTGCTTTGAAACAGGCTCACCCCCAATCCCTCGGCCTTGAAGCTGCCAGCGCAATCGTAGGGTTGTTCGGCACGCAGGTAGCGTTCGATGCGTTCGCTGTCGAGTGCGCGCATATGAACCGTAAAAGGCACGCAGTCGACCTGACAGTGGCCGGTCTGGCTGTTCAGCAAGGCCAGCCCGGTCAGGAAGGTCACGCTGGCGCCGCTTGAAGCCAGGAGTTGCTCGCGGGCTTTTTCGAAGGTGTGAGGCTTGCCGATAATCCGCTCGCCCAGCACCGCGACCTGGTCCGAGCCGATAATCAGATGAGCGGTATGGCTGGCGGCCAGTGCCCGCGCTTTCTGTTCGGCGAGGCGTTTGACCAGCTCGATGGCGGATTCGCCAGGGCGATGGCTTTCGTCGATATCCGGCGAGCTGCAGCTGAATGGCAGCTGCAGGCGGGCCAGCAAATCCCGGCGATAGATCGAGCTGGAAGCGAGTAATAAAGGCAGCATGGGCAACTCCAAATGACTGGCGCGAATTCTAGCGAGGCTTCCAAGTGACGGACAGGGCTGAATTTCCTTTGACATGGGCGGGTGCATCCCTATAATGCTGCGCCTATGTTGAATGACCCGATTCCACCTCACGTTGACCCGCGCAAATTGGCTGATCGTGGCACCACCCTCCAGGGTGAAATGCTGCTGGCCGATTTGAAGAGACTCTGCGACCCGCTTTCCGACAATGTCGGTACGGTGCAGGCTAAATTCGTTTTTGAACGAGATGAACGTAAATCTGTGGTCATCCACAGCTTTATCGACACTGAAGTCAAAATGATTTGCCAGCGTTGTCTTGAGCTGGTCACCCTGCCGATCCATAGCGAATGCAGTTACGCTGTGGTGAAGGAGGGTGCGAATACCCAGTCGTTACCGAAAGGTTATGACGTGCTGGAACTGGGCGAAGATCCATTGGATCTGCAGTCACTGATCGAGGAGGAGCTTCTGCTCGCCTTGCCCATTGTGCCTGCTCATCATCCGGAAGAATGCCAGCAGCCGGCGGGAGCAGATGAGCCCGAACCGAGCGAGGACGAGGTAACGCGGTCCAACCCGTTCAGTGTATTGGCGCAGTTAAAGCGTGACCCAAACGTTTAGGAGTTAATCAATTATGGCTGTTCAGCAGAACAAAAAATCCCGCTCTGCCCGTGACATGCGCCGTTCGCACGACGCTCTCGAGGCTAGCACCCTGTCTGTAGAAAAAACCACTGGTGAAGTTCACCTGCGTCACCACGTATCGCCAGAAGGCGTATACCGTGGTCGTAAAGTGATCGACAAGGGCGCTGACGAGTAATCACTTGTCCGCTCAAGTCATCGCGATTGACGCAATGGGCGGGGACTTCGGTCCCCGCAGCATTGTCCAGGCCAGCCTTGCTTGCCTGTCTGCCACGCCCTCGCTGCACCTGACCCTCGTCGGTCAACCCTCCCTCCTTGAAGAACTGATCGCTGGCCAACCGGCTGTGGATCGCGCGCGCCTGTCGATTGCTGCAGCGTCCGAAGTCATCGCCATGGACGAAAAGCCGACCCAGGCCCTGCGTGGCAAGCCCGACTCGTCGATGCGCGTGGCCCTTGAATTGCTGCGCGACGGCAAGGTCCAGGCCTGTGTCAGTGCCGGCAATACCGGGGCGCTGATGGCGTTGTCGCGCTTTGTGCTCAAGACCTTGCCGGGCATCGATCGGCCGGCCATGGTGGCGGCGATCCCGACGCAGAAAGGTTACTGCCAATTGCTCGACCTGGGCGCCAATGTCGATTGCAGCGCCGAGCATCTGTTGCAGTTCGCGGTGATGGGTTCCGTCGCGGCGGAGACTCTGGGCATCGTGCGCCCGCGCGTGGCCCTGCTGAACATCGGCACCGAAGACATCAAGGGCAATCAGCAGGTCAAGTTGGCTGCAACCCTGTTGCAAAGTGCCCGTGGCATCAACTACATCGGTTTTGTCGAGGGCGACGGGTTGTACCGTGGCGAGGCGGACGTCGTGGTCTGTGATGGTTTTGTCGGCAACATCCTGCTCAAGTCCAGCGAGGGCCTGGCCACGATGATTGCCGGGCGCATCGAGGCGTTGTTCAAGAAAAGCCTGCCATCGCGCATGGTCGGAGCCTTGGCCTTGCCACTGATGAAGCGCCTACAGGCCGACCTGGCACCCGCACGGCATAACGGCGCGAGCTTCCTCGGGTTGCAGGGTATCGTGGTTAAAAGCCACGGATCTGCGGGGGTGCAGGGCTTCCAGAGTGCGATTTCCCGCGCCTTGATCGAGATCCAGGAAAACCTGCCGGAACGCATCCACGGTCGTCTGGAGGATTTGTTGCTTTAGGCGTTTTCGTCGGACAATGCTTAAATGTGACCGCTTGGGCTATTTGGCCATCCAACTGTCAGTTTCTTGCGTCCCCCGAGTGGGGCGCCAATTCTCCGACGACCAGATCATTAGGGGCTTGTTACATGTCTGCTTCCCTCGCATTCGTCTTTCCGGGACAGGGTTCGCAGTCCCTCGGCATGCTGGCCGAGTTGGGCGCGCAACACCCGGTCGTCCTCGACACTTTCAAAGAAGCTTCCGATGCCCTCGGTTACGACCTGTGGGCCCTGACCCAGCAAGGGCCGGAAGAGCAACTCAACCAGACCGATAAAACCCAACCGGCAATCCTCACCGCTTCGATCGCCCTGTGGCGTCTGTGGCTGGCTGAAGGCGGCGCGCGTCCGGCTTATGTCGCCGGTCACAGCCTGGGCGAATACAGCGCCCTGGTGGCGGCTGGCAGCCTGAGCCTGGCGGACGCGGTGAAGCTCGTCGAGCGCCGTGGCCAGCTGATGCAGGAAGCTGTTCCGGCCGGGCAGGGCGGCATGGCTGCGATCCTCGGCCTGGAAGACGCCGACGTACTGGCTGCCTGTGCCGAAGCGGCGCAGGGCGAAGTGGTCAGCGCGGTCAACTTCAACTCCCCGGGCCAAGTGGTCATTGCCGGTGCGAAGGCTGCGGTCGAGCGTGCCATCGAAGGTTGCAAGGCCCGTGGCGCCAAGCGTGCCATGCCGTTGCCGGTCAGCGTGCCGTCGCACTGCGAACTGATGCGTCCGGCGGCCGAGCGTTTCGCCGAGTCGATCGCGGCGATCGATTGGCAGGCCCCGCAGATCCCGGTGGTACAGAACGTCAGCGCCCAGGTGCCGGCGGATCTGGAAACCCTCAAGCGTGATCTGCTCGAGCAACTGTACAAGCCAGTACGCTGGGTAGAATCCGTGCAGACCCTGGCCGCCAAAGGCGCGACCAATCTTGTCGAATGCGGCCCGGGCAAAGTACTGGCCGGTCTGAACAAGCGCTGCGCCGAAGGCGTATCGACTTCCAATCTCAACACCCCAGACGCTTTCGCTGCCGCCCGTGCAGCGCTGGCCTGAATCAGGAGAAGCTTGCATGAGTCTGCAAGGTAAAGTTGCACTGGTCACCGGTGCGAGCCGCGGTATCGGCCAGGCCATCGCCCTGGAACTGGGTCGTCAGGGCGCCATCGTTGTCGGCACCGCGACCTCCGCCTCGGGTGCCGAGCGCATTGCCGCCACCCTGAAGGAAAACGGCATTCAGGGCACTGGCCTTGAGCTCAATGTCACCAGCGACGAGTCCGTGGCGGCTGTCCTGGCGAGCATCCAGGCGCAGTTCGGTGCGCCGGCGATCCTGGTCAACAATGCCGGCATCACCCGCGATAACCTGATGATGCGCATGAAAGACGACGAGTGGCATAGCGTGGTCGATACCAACCTGAACAGTCTGTTCCGCCTGTCCAAGGGCGTTTTGCGCGGTATGACCAAGGCCCGTTGGGGACGAATTATCAGTATTGGCTCGGTTGTGGGTGCCATGGGCAACGCAGGCCAAGTAAACTACGCTGCCGCCAAGGCCGGCCTGGAAGGTTTCAGCCGCTCTCTGGCGCGTGAAGTCGGTTCGCGTTCGATTACGGTAAACTCGGTGACCCCAGGGTTCATCGATACCGATATGACCCGCGAACTGCCCGAGGCACAGCGTGAAGCCTTGCAGACGCAGATTCCGCTGGGTCGTCTGGGGCAAGCTCAAGAGATCGCGTCTGTGGTCGCTTTTCTTGCGTCGGACGGTGCGGCTTACGTTACTGGGGCTACAATCCCGGTGAACGGCGGGATGTACATGAGTTAAATGTGACGGATCGTTTCAAAAAAATGTCATACGAGCTGTCTAAAATCCGTTATAAAGCTGCAATCTATTTATAGGCAGCGGGTCGCCGGGTTTGAGGAGTGAAGCTTTCAGTTGAAAAGCTGAAAAGTCTTTCTATACACTTACCCACTGGCCAGCTGCCTGAATTTGTCCATTAGGAGTGAAAACAAGGTATGAGCACCATCGAAGAGCGCGTCAAGAAAATCGTTGCCGAGCAACTGGGCGTTAAAGAAGAAGAAGTGGTCAACACTGCTTCCTTCGTTGAAGACCTGGGTGCTGACTCCCTTGACACCGTTGAGCTGGTGATGGCTCTGGAAGAGGAATTCGAGACCGAAATCCCTGACGAAGAAGCTGAGAAGATCACTACTGTACAAGCTGCAATCGACTACGTTACTGCCCACCAGGCGTAATAGTTTGTAATCGTTGCTCGCTGTCATGGAAAAACCGCACTGCCATCATGGCGTGCGGTTTTTTCTTTAGGCCTGATGCAAAGTCGTCATTTGAAAAAAGGAGAGTGCTGTGTCGCGTAGACGCGTCGTAGTCACCGGTATGGGTATGTTGTCGCCACTGGGCACTGATGTGCCGAGCAGCTGGCAGGGCATTCTGGCTGGCCGCAGTGGCATTGGTCTGATCGAACACACCGACCTTTCTGCCTATTCCACTCGTTTTGGCGGCTCGGTAAAGGGCTTCAATGTCGAGGAATACCTGTCGCTCAAGGAAGCGCGCAAGCTCGACCTGTTCATTCAGTACGGTCTGGCCGCAGGTTTCCAGGCAGTGCGCAATGCCGGCCTGGAAGTCACCGACGCCAACCGCGAGCGCATCGGCGTGGCCATGGGTTCGGGTATCGGTGGGCTGACCAACATCGAAGAAACCAGCCGCACCTTGCATGAGACCGGCCCGCGACGAATTTCTCCGTTCTTCGTGCCTGGCTCGATCATCAACATGATTTCCGGTTTCCTGTCCATCCACCTGGGGGCACAGGGGCCTAACTATGCCATCGCCACGGCGTGTACCACCGGTACGCACTGCATCGGCATGGCTGCGCGCAACATCATGTACGACGAAGCCGACGTGATGATCGCCGGTGGCGCCGAAATGGCCGCTTGCGGCCTGGGCATGGGCGGTTTTGGCGCCTCCCGCGCACTGTCGACCCGCAACGACGAGCCGACCCGCGCCAGCCGTCCATGGGACAAGGGCCGTGATGGCTTCGTACTGTCCAATGGCGCCGGTGCGCTGGTCCTGGAAGAGCTGGAACACGCCAAGGCCCGCGGCGCGACCATCTATGCCGAACTGATCGGTTTCGGCACCAGTGGCGACGCCTACCACATGACTTCGCCACCCGCCGATGGTGCCGGAGCTGCGCGCTGCATCACCAATGCGCTGCGTGACGCCAGGATCAATGGCGATCAGGTGCAGTACATCAATGCCCACGGCACCTCGACGCCGGCTGGCGACCTCGCGGAAGTCAATGCGATCAAGTCGGTGTTCGGCGAGCACGCCTACAAGATGGCCGTCAGTTCGACCAAGTCGATGACCGGGCATTTGCTGGGCGCGGCGGGCGCGGTGGAGGCGATCTTCAGCGTGCTGGCGATCAACAGCCAGGTGGCGCCACCGACCATCAACCTCGACGAGCCGGACGAAGGCTGCGACCTCGATTTCGTGCCGCACACCGCGCGCAACATGGATATCGATGTGGTCCTGTCCAACTCCTTCGGTTTTGGCGGTACCAACGGCTCGCTGGTGTTCCGCCGGTTCGCAGGTTGATGGACAGCTGGGTCGACGGTCAGCCGGCTGACGCATTGTCGCTGAAGGATCGCGGCCTGGCCTACGGCGACGGTCTGTTCGAGACCATCGCCGTGCATGATGGCTTTCCGGTCCTGCTGGATCGTCATCTGGTGCGGCTGGCCAGGGGCTGCCGGCGGTTGGCGATCAATCTTGATCAGGGTGTCGTGGTCGCGGAATTGTTGACCTATGCCGAGCAGCTGAACGAAGGCGTAATCAAGCTGATCGTTACCCGCGGCGACAGCCTGCGCGGTTACGCTTTCGATCCTTCGGCCCAGGCCCGTCGTATCCTGTCGGGTAATCCTCCTGCGGTTTACCCGCACGCCCATGCAGAGCAGGGCATACGCCTGTTCCCGTGCACCACACGCCTTTCCTTGCAACCTCTTCTCGCAGGGCTCAAGCACCTGAATCGTCTTGAGCAGGTGATGGCGCGCGCCGAATGGCAGGATACCGAACATGCCGAAGGCTTGATGCTCGATCAGGCCGGTCGCGTGATCGAGGGCGTTTTCAGCAACCTGTTCCTGGTGCGTGACGGCGTGTTGATCACCGCGGATTTGAGCTGCTGCGGCGTAGAAGGTGTGATGCGTGCCGAGTTGTTGTCTCAGGCCGAATCGTTGGGCATCCCCATACAAATCACCGATATCACGCTCGAGCAGCTGCAAGACGCTGACGAAGTCTTTGTCTGCAACAGCGTGTATGGCGTTTGGCCGGTGCGCGCCTATGCAGCACTGAGCTGGCCGGTTGGGCCGCTCACCCGTAAACTCCAAACCATTGCCCGCGCGCTACTGGATGCTTGATACGTGAGACGTAAACTCTTGCTGCTGCTGGAAACCGGACTGGTTCTGGCGGGGCTGACGTTAGGTGCTTCTGCCTGGAAAATTCATTCGGCGCTGGTGCAGCCGCTGAATATCACACAGGAAGAACTGCTTGAGGTGCCCAAGGGCACTACCCCGAACCGCACTTTCCTGCGCATGGAAGCCGATGGCGTCATCAAGGACTCCTTCTGGCTGCGCGTCTATTGGCGCTTCAACTTGCCGAAACAGCCGTTGCACAGCGGCGAGTACCGCATGACGCCGGGCATGACCGTCGAAGGCCTGATCGATCTGTGGAAGCGCGGGGAAATGGTGCAGTACAGCCTGACCCTGGTCGAAGGCTGGAATTTCCACCAGGTCCGTGCGGCCCTGGCCAAGGAAGAAAAACTCGAGCAAACCCTGAACGGCTTGAGCGACAGTCAGGTCATGGACAAGCTCGGCCACAACGGGATTTTTCCTGAAGGGCGATTCTTTCCCGACACTTACCGCTTCGTGCGCGGTATGTCCGACACCGAACTGCTGAAAACCGCTTACGACCGCCTCGACGAAGTGCTGGCCAAGGAGTGGAACCAGCGGGCGGCCGACCTGCCTTACTCCGGCCCGTATGAAGCCCTGATCATGGCCTCGCTGGTGGAGAAGGAAACCGGCGTGCCGCAGGAACGCGGGCAGATTGCCGGGGTGTTCGTGCGTCGCATGGCGATCGGCATGCTGTTGCAAACCGACCCGACGGTGATCTACGGCCTGGGTGACCGCTACAACGGCAAGCTGACCCGCGCCCATCTGAAGGAAGCGACCCCTTACAACACCTATATGATCGCCGGACTGCCGCCGACCCCGATTGCCATGGTCGGCCGCGAAGCCATCCACGCGGCGCTCAATCCGGTGGAGGGCAGCAGCCTTTACTTCGTGGCTCGCGGCGATGGCAGCCATGTGTTCTCCGATGACCTGGACGCGCACAACAACGCCGTGCGAGAGTTTCAGCTCAAACGTCGCGCCGATTACCGTTCCAGCCCGGCGCCGGCGACCACGTCTGAAACGCCCGAAGCGCCGGATACCCAGGCGCCGCCAGCCGAGACGGCGCAACCTGAGGCTACTGAGGCTACTGAGGCTACCGAGGTTCCCGAGGCCCAGCCCCCTGTCCCGGCGGCTTCACCCGACCCGGCGCCCGAGGCTGCACCTCCCGTGCAAGAGCCTGCGCCTGAACCTGCAGTTGCTCCGCAGGCGCCCCCGGAGCCTGAACCACAACCGAATGCAACAACACCGCAAAGCCCGCAATGAATCTGACTAAGGACTGCCTGTGACTGGCTTGTTTATTACGCTGGAAGGCCCGGAAGGCGCCGGCAAGAGCACCAATCGCGAATACCTGGCCGAACGCCTGCGTGCGGCCGGTATCGAGGTGGTGCTGACCCGCGAGCCGGGTGGCACGCCACTGGCCGAACGCATCCGCGAAGTATTGTTGGCGCCGATCGAAGAAGTCATGAACCCGGACACCGAGCTGTTGCTGGTGTTCGCCGCGCGCGCCCAGCACTTGGCCGAAGTCATTCGCCCGGCGCTGGCCCGTGGTGCCGTGGTGTTGTGTGATCGCTTCACCGATTCGACCTACGCCTACCAGGGCGGTGGCCGTGGCCTGTCCCTGGAGCGTATCGAGACCCTGGAAAGCTTTGTTCAGGGCGACCTGCGTCCCGACCTGACCTTGATTTTCGACTTGCCGGTGGAAGTGGGCCTGGCGCGCGCCAGTGCCCGCGGACGCCTGGATCGTTTCGAGCTGGAAGGCCGGACCTTTTTCGATGCCGTGCGCGGTGCTTTCCTCAAGCGCGCGACGGCGCAGCCTGCGCGTTACGTGCTGATCGACGCCGCGCAGCCGTTGGCGCAGGTTCAGCAATCCCTGGATGCCTTGCTGCCACGCCTGCTGGAGTTAAGCCGTGGCTGACGCCTATCCGTGGCAGGACAGTCTCTGGCAGCAACTGGCCGGTCGTGCGCAACACGCCCACGCCTATTTGCTGCATGGCCCGGCCGGGATCGGCAAGCGCGCGCTGGCCGAGCGCCTGATGGCCAGCCTGCTGTGCCAGCGCCCGACCGCCCAGGGCGCCTGTGGCGAATGCAAATCGTGCCTGTTGCTCAAGGCCGGCAGTCATCCCGATAACTACATCCTGGAGCCGGAAGAGGCCGACAAGGCGATCAAGGTCGACCAGGTGCGCGACCTGGTGAGTTTCGTGGTGCAGACCGCGCAGTTGGGTGGACGCAAGGTGGTGCTGATCGAGCCGGTCGAGTCGATGAACATCAACGCCGCCAACGCCTTGCTCAAAAGCCTCGAAGAGCCGTCCGGCGACACCGTGTTGCTGCTGGTCAGCCATCAACCCAGCCGGCTGTTGCCGACTATCAAGAGCCGCTGTGTGCAGCAAGCCTGCCCGCTGCCGGGCGAGGCCATGAGCCTGGACTGGCTGGCCAGGGCCTTGCCCGACTGTTCGCAGGAAGAACGCGTCGAATTGCTGACCCTGGCCGCCGGTTCGCCGCTGGCCGCCGTCAACCTGCAGGCCCAGGGCGTGCGCGAGCAGCGCGCGCAAGTGGTCGATGGGGTGAAGAAATTGTTCAAGCAGCAACAATCGCCGACGCAGCTGGCCGAGGGCTGGAATGCGATTCCGTTGTTGCTGCTGTTCGACTGGTTCTGTGACTGGTCGAGCCTGATCCTGCGTTATCAGCTGACCCAGGATGAAGAAGGCCTGGGGCTGATGGACATGCGCAAGGTGATTCAGTACCTGGCGCAAAAAACCGCGCAGGACAAAGTCCTGAATATCCAGGACTGGATCCTCGCCCAACGGCAGAAAGTGTTGAGCAAAGCCAACCTCAACCGGGTGTTGTTGCTGGAGGCGTTGCTGGTGCAATGGGCAACTTTGCCTACCCAGAGGTAACCGTCTGCGCCTAGACTCCAGGTATCAGACAAACCGACTGTCCCACTCATACGATGTAAGTTGCAGCCCTTTATGCTCGTAGATTCCCATTGTCACCTCGATCGCCTTGACCTCGCCGCCCATGACGGCTCGCTGGATGCCGCCCTCGAGGCGGCCCGCCAGCGCGGGGTAGGGCACTTCCTGTGCATCGGTGTCAGCGCCGACAACGCGGCCGATGTCAAAGCCCTGGCTGAGCGTTACGACGACGTCGATTGTTCAGTCGGCGTGCATCCGCTGGACGTGCAGCCGGGTGCGGCGCCTGCGCTGGACTGGCTGTTGCACGAGCTCAATCATCCGCGCGTCGTGGCGATCGGTGAAACCGGCCTGGATTATCACTACGAACCGGAAGCGGCAGAGTTGCAGCAGCAATCCTTCAGGTTGCACCTGCAAGCGGCCCAGCAGACCGGCAAGCCGGTGATCATCCATACCCGTGGTGCCCGCGCCGATACCTTGGACCTGCTGCGTGAAGCGGCGCTGCCCCAGGCGGGCGTGCTGCACTGTTTCACCGAGGACTGGGACATGGCGAAAGCCGCGCTGGACATGGGTTACTACATTTCCCTGTCCGGGATTGTCACGTTCCGCAATGCCGACGCGCTGCGCGACGTGGCGAGCAAGGTGCCGGCCGACCGTTTGCTGGTGGAAACCGACTCACCGTACCTGGCGCCGATCCCGTACCGTGGCAAGCCGAACCTGCCGCAGTACGTTCGTGAAGTAGCGGAATTTCTGGCAATGTTGCGGGGTGAGGCTTACGAGCGATTTGCCGAGCAGACCACCGAGAACTTCAAGCGGTTGTTCCCGCTGGCGCATGTGAAAGGTTAAATCGCAGGCAAAAAAAACCCGGGTTCTGGGGGGTGAATCCGGGTTAAGACCATTAGGAGTAAAACAATGGCACGCGGTCCGTTGGTACCAATATCGGCGTGACACTTGGGGGAGATGCCCCGCCGACAGTTCAAGTATTGATCAGTATTTCGCACCGTCCAGTTTGTAGGCTGCGGTTTTTAAACAAATTTGGAATACGCACGCTTCAGAAGAGTTCTCATCAAGCGGCTGTCTTGCGCGAAATCATCAAGAAACACAGATATGGACGGATGATCCGTGCATTTTGGCGTAATTTAGGCATAATACGCGGCTTCGAATTTTGACCCCTACAGACCTTTTCTTATGCATAAAGAACCTCGTAAGGTCCGTGAGTTTCGTCGCCGCGAGCAAGAAATTCTCGATACCGCGCTCAAGCTGTTCCTCGACCAGGGTGAAGACAGTGTCACCGTCGAGATGATTGCTGATGCTGTCGGTATCGGCAAAGGCACGATCTACAAGCACTTCAAGTCCAAGGCCGAGATCTATCTGCGCCTGATGCTCGACTATGAGCGCGATTTGAACGAGCTGTTGCATTCGGCTGATGTCGACAAGGACAAGGAAGCCCTGTCCCGCGCCTATTTCGAATTCCGCATGCGCGATCCCCAGCGTTACCGCTTGTTTGACCGCCTGGAAGAGAAGGTCGTCAAGGGCAACCAGGTACCGGAGATGGTCGAGGAACTGCACAAGATCCGCGCCTCCAACTTCGAACGCCTGACCTTGCTCATCAAGGGCCGGATCAGCGAAGGCAAGCTTGAAGACGTGCCGCCTTACTTCCATTACTGCGCGTCCTGGGCGCTGGTACACGGTGCCGTGGCGCTGTATCACTCGCCGTTCTGGAGCAACGTGCTGGAAGACCAGGAAGGCTTCTTCCAGTTTCTGATGGACATCGGCGTGCGCATGGGCAACAAGCGCAAGCGCGACAACGACACCCCGAGCAGCTGAGCCATTCAGCCGCCTTATTGCCCATGATTTCTCTACATGGCGCAGTACCGCAGGAATATACTCAGGCATAGGGCTTGCTAAAACTTGATTTGTGAGTCAAGTTTTACCAGCCCGTATATTTCTTCGCCGGAGTCATCATGATCGTCGACCGTCAAGGCAGGCGCTTTCGCAATTTAAGAGTCAGCCTGACCTCAGCCTGCAATTACGCTTGTACCTACTGCGTGCCCAACGGCAAGCGGCTGGTGGCTGCGCAGGATGAATTGTCGGCCGAAGCCATGGCACGCGGGGTGGCCTACCTGATCGAAGCGGCGGGCATCGAGCGCTTGCGCATCACCGGTGGCGAACCGCTGGTCAGCCCGAAACTCGAAGCCTTCATGGCCGCGGTCGGGCAGATGGGGCTGCAGGACATCAGCCTGACCACCAACGGGCAGCTGCTGGCGAAGAAGCTGCCGATCCTGATCGACGCCGGCATTCGACGCATCAACGTTTCCCTCGATACTCTGGACGCCTCTGCGTTTCGCAGCATTGCCCGTGGCGGCGACCTGGCGACGGTGCTCGGCGGCATGGATCAGGCCCGTGCAGCGGGCATGAAGGTCAAGGTCAACATGGTGCCGCTGCGCGGCCAGAACCTCGACCAGGTGATGCCACTGCTCGACTATTGCCTGGAGCGTGGCTATGAACTGCGCTTTATCGAGTTGATGCGCATGGGCCACCTGGCTAGCGACTCCAATGCCTTCCTGCAGCAGTTTGTCAGCCTGCAACAGCTGCTGAGCCTGATCGGCGAGCGTTATGAGTATCTCCAGGCCGATGCGCCTGTAGACGCGACCGCTGTACGTTATGAAATTCCGGGGCAGGGCTATTTTGGCGTGATTGCCAACGAAAGCGTTCCGTTCTGCCGCACCTGCTCGCGGTTGCGCCTGTCCTCCACTGGCTGGCTGCATGGCTGCCTGTCGTCGAGCAATCGCCACTATGTCGGCGACCTGCTGGACAAACCGCGCCATCAGGCTTTGCCGGCGTTGCAGCGACTGCTGGTCAAGGCATTGGGCGACAAGCAGGAAGTGGCGTTTTCCGGTGGTGCCACGGTCATGAAGATTATTGGCGGCTGAGCTGGCGCAAAAGCTGCATCCCACGGCCATTCGCCGGTTTTCCGTCACCGGCCTCTGGAGGATAGGATGCGTAGCCTGGTTTTGCTGCTGGCCATATTGGCGCTCGGTGGCTGCATGAATGTCAGCGACATGGCCGAAGGGACTCGCTACCACATGAGCGACGCCGGCCTGCTGGACCACAGCGACAGCCGCCGGGTGAACAACCTGCGCATTCAGCCGGACTCCTTCGTCTACATTGCCCAGGGCGCCTTTGTACCGCCTGGCAGTGCCGTCTACCCGCGCCCCAACGTGATCGCCGAAGTCGCCTTCGATGGTTTCGTCGAATATTTCCCGATGGTCCGCCGCGCCCGCACACCGCAAGGTCTTGACCAGGCCATGGGCGAAGCCCGTGCCGTGGGTGCCCATTACCTGCTCTATACGCGTTTCGCCAACTCCGATGACCGCATCGGCAACTCGGATGAGTGGCTGGACCAGGAAGCCCTTGATCGCCTCGGCATCGACACCGGCGTGATTCAGGTCATGTTGATCGAGACCAGCACCCAGTATTTGATTGATACTGCACGTATCCAGGGTCGTGGTGGTCTGCTGACCTTCCACGACGAAAAACCCGAAGACCTGATGGGCCCGCCGCTGCAACAGTACGCGCGCAGCCTGCTGGGGCTCAGCGACCAGTAATTTCAAGGAGAACGCCATGAGTGGCCCGCAAAAAGCCAACGACCTGCTGGGGCAAATCCCCAAGACCCAAGGCTTGCCACCGGTCCACCTGTGGAACCCCGACTTCTGCGGCGACATCGACATGCGCATCGCCCGCGACGGTACCTGGTATTACCTGGGCACGCCGATCGGGCGCAAGCCGATGGTCAAGCTGTTCTCCACCATCATTCGCCGCGACGGTGATGATTACTTCCTGATCACGCCGGTGGAGAAGGTTGGCATCAAGGTCGATGACGCACCTTTTGTGGCGATTGCCGTGGAGGTGGAAGGTAAGGGCGAGAAGCAGGTCCTGCGCTTCACCACCAACGTCGATGAGACTGCCGAGGCCGGCACCGAGCATCCGATTCGCGTGGTCATCGATCCCGACACACAAGAGCCGGCGCCCTATGTGCATGTGCGCACCAACCTCGAAGCGCTAATCCATCGCAATGTGTTCTATCAACTGGTTGAGCTGGCGGTGAGCCGTGAGATCGAGGGTCAGCGCTGGTTGGGGGTGTGGAGTGGCGGTGAATTCTTCCCCATCGGTCTAGAGCCTTAATCGGTCAAAATGTGGGAGCGGGCTTGCTCGCGAAGGCGGTGTGCCTGACACATGGATGTTAGATGTACAGACGCTTTCGCGAGCAAGCCCGCTCCCACATTTGATCTATGTATTATTTTAATGTGATTGACAGCCAATCATATGATGATTAGCGTGGACACCCATCGCGAACGGCTTTGAGGTGTCCATGTCCAGCAGTTTTCATGCGTCGACCGTCGATTGGCTGGGCTGCTGGATCGCTGCCGGGCAGGTCAAGCCCGGTGAGGCGCTCAAGGTCGAAGCCGACCTCGGCGAACAACTGGGTGTCAGCCGCACCGTTATCCGCGAAGCCATCAAGACCCTGGTCGCCAAGGGCATGCTCGAGGTCGGGCCGAAGGTCGGTACGCGAGTGTTGCCGGTACGGCGCTGGAACCTCTTCGATCCGCAAGTCGTCGGCTGGCTGTCCCGCAGCGGTTTGCCGGAAAACTTCGTCGATGACTTGCTCGACCTGCGCCGCACCATCGAGCCGATGGCCGTGCGTTGGGCCTGCGAACGCGCAACCGCACAACAGCTCGACGCCATTTCATTGGCCTACAACGCGTTGGAGCGAGCAGTGGACAGCGGCGTCGACTACAACCGCGCCGACCAGCTCTTCCACGAGTGCATCCTCGCCGCCAGCCACAATCAATTCATCGAACAAATGGTCCCGGCCCTGGGCGCGCTGCTGGCCGTGTGTTTCGAAGTGTCCGCCGCCGACCCCGACGAACTGCGCCGCACCTTGCCGATTCATAAAGATATGGCCGACGCCATCGCCGCCCGGGATACCGCGCGGGGTGTCTGGGCCTGCATGACCCTGATCGATAACGCTGACCTGGCGATCAAACGCTTCTACCCACAAGTGATGGCCGACAAAAAAGACAGCTGAGCACGGAAAACTCTTGTGGGAGCGGGCTTGCTCGCGAAGGCATCGGCACATTCAACATCGCCTTTCCCTGCCACACCGCCTTCGCGAGCAAGCCCGCTCCCACATTAAAAAACAAGAACAATGCAGGAGGTTTCATGGAGTGCACCGCAGTGACCGAACACCGCGCCCAGCTCGGCGAAGGCCCGTTCTGGGATGCGCCGACCCAGGCGCTGTACTGGGTGGACATCGCCGGCAAACAGGCGCTGCGCTTGATCGGCGCCAACGTGCAGATCTGGCAGATGCCGGAGCACGTGTCGGCGTTCATCCCCTGTGCGAGCGGCGATGCGCTGGTGACCTTGAGCAGCGGGGTGTATCGGCTGGATCTGGATTCACCTGGACTAGCGCCTCGACTGACCTTGTTCTGCGTCGCCGATCCGCACCCCGGTAACCGCCCCAACGAGGCCCGCTGCGATGCCCAGGGCCGGCTCTGGCTCGGCACCATGCAAAACAACATTGGCGAGCAGGGCGAAGACCTGCCTGTCGAACGGCGTTCCGGTGGCCTGTTCCGCATTGATCGCGACGCACGGGTGACGCCGCTGCTGCGTGGCTTGGGCATTCCCAACACGTTGCTGTGGAGCGATGACGCCACCACCGTTTATTTCGGCGACAGCCTCGACGGCACGTTGTACCAGCATTTCATTCGTACCGACGGCCACCTCGAACCGCCACTGGCCTGGTTCGGCCCCCACACCCGCGGCGGCCCGGACGGCTCGGCGATGGATGCCGAAGGTTTTATCTGGAATGCGCGATGGGATGGCAGTTGCCTGCTCAGGCTGACGCCGGACGGGCAGGTCGATCGGGTGATCGAACTGCCCGTCAGCCGTCCGACCAGTTGCGTATTTGGCGATGCCGACCTGAAAACTTTGTACATCACCAGTGCCGCGAGTCCGCTTGGGCATCCGCTGGATGGAGCGGTACTGGCGATCCGCGTCGACGTTGCAGGAAAGATCTGTAGCCGATTCGCTGGTTAGATCCCTAAATATGGGATGTAAATATATATATTGAGATTATCGGCGAGCCGGGTTTATAGTCGGCTCCATCAGTTACACGCACTCACACTTAAAAAAACAAAACAGGTGAAGTGATGCAGCGATATTCCCCCGCACTCCCGCGTGGAGTCCGCGTTTCAGAGTACCTCAGGGCTGAAACGTTTTCGCGCCTGCCTGTTTCTTCCA
Organism: Pseudomonas sp. YuFO20; assembly: GCF_035064975.1. NCBI lineage: Bacteria > Pseudomonadati > Pseudomonadota > Gammaproteobacteria > Pseudomonadales > Pseudomonadaceae > Pseudomonas > Pseudomonas sp. YuFO20. Next base: position 31,910 of record NZ_JAXDEO010000048.1, on the reverse strand, counting down.
CTCGCCTTTTGACCGGACATCCACCGATGCCCGGTTTTCGTCGTGCTTTCGAACAGGAGTCCTGATCCATGGCTGAACCTCTTTCGCTGCCACCAGTGCCCGAACCCCCAAAGGGCGAGCGCCTGAAAAATAAAGTCGTGCTGTTGACCGGCGCCGCCCAGGGCATCGGCGAGGCGATCGTGGCGACCTTCGCGTCCCAGCAAGCCAAGCTGGTCATCAGCGATATCCAGGGTGAAAAAGTCGAAAATGTCGCGGCGCAGTGGCGGGGCAAAGGGGCTGACGTGGTGGCGATCAAGGCCGACGTTTCGCAGCCGCAAGACCTGCAGGCGATGGCCAGGCTGGCGGTCGAGCTGCACGGGCGAATCGACGTGCTGGTCAATTGCGCCGGGGTCAACGTGTTCCGCGATCCGCTGGAAATGACCGAGGAAGACTGGCGTCGCTGCTTCGCCATCGACCTCGATGGCGCCTGGTACGGTTGCAAGGCAGTGTTGCCGCAGATGATCGAGCAGGGCATCGGCAGCATCATCAACATCGCTTCCACCCATTCCACCCACATCATTCCGGGCTGCTTCCCCTATCCGGTGGCCAAGCACGGCCTGCTCGGCCTGACCCGCGCCCTGGGGATCGAATACGCCCCCAAGGGCATTCGCGTCAACGCCATTGCACCGGGCTACATCGAAACCCAATTGAACGTCGACTACTGGAACGGCTTTGCCGACCCCCATGCCGAACGTCAGCGCGCCTTCGACCTGCATCCGCCACGCCGCATCGGCCAGCCGATCGAGGTGGCCATGACCGCGGTGTTCCTGGCCAGTGATGAAGCGCCGTTCATCAACGCTTCGTGCATCACCATCGATGGCGGGCGCTCAGTGATGTACCACGACTGAGTCGTGCGGGTTTCAGGTGTTAACTACGCCTGAAATCCAATCATCATACGATATGACTATTGGCAGTACGCTCAACAAAAACAACAAGGAGTCAGCTTATGAATCGTCGTCATGCCATCCGTACCCTGTGCTGTGCCGCCCTGGCGGTCAGCGCGGTCAGTCTCAGCAGCACGCTGCTGGCGGCCGAAGAAGTGAAAATCGGTTTTTTGGTCAAGCAAGCGGAAGAACCCTGGTTCCAGACCGAATGGGCATTCGCCGAAAAGGCCGGCAAGGAGAAGGGCTTTACCCTGATCAAGATCGCCGTGCCGGATGGCGAGAAAACCCTGTCGGCCATCGACAGCCTGGCGGCCAACGGCGCCAAGGGTTTCGTGATCTGCCCGCCGGACGTGTCCCTGGGCCCGGCGATCATGGCCAAGGCCAAACTCAACGGCTTGAAAGTGATCGCCGTGGATGACCGCTTCGTCGATGCCAGCGGCAAGTTCATGGAAGACGTGCCGTACCTGGGCATGGCGGCGTTCGAGGTCGGCGAGAAGCAGGGCAGCGCCATGGCCACCGAAGCGAAAAAACGCGGCTGGGAATGGAAAGACACCTATGCCGTGATCAACACCTACAACGAACTCGACACCGGCAAAAAACGCACCGACGGTTCGGTCAAGGCCTTGCAGGATGCGGGCATGCCCAAGGACCACATCCTCTTCTCCGCCCTGAAAACCCTCGACGTACCGGGCAGCATGGACGCCACTAACTCGGCGCTGGTGAAATTGCCGAGCGCGGCGAAGAACCTGATCATCGGTGGCATGAACGACAACACTGTGCTCGGCGGCGTGCGTGCCACCGAAGCCGCCGGTTTTGCCGCGGCGAACGTGATCGGCATCGGCATCAACGGCACCGACGCCATTGGCGAACTGAAGAAACCCGACAGCGGCTTCTACGGTTCGATGCTGCCCAGCCCGCACATCGAGGGCTACAACACCGCCAGCATGATGTACGAGTGGGTTACCAGCGGCAAAGAACCGGCGAAGTACACCGCCATGGACGACGTGACGCTGATCACGCGCGACAACTTCAAGCAGGAACTGGAAAAGATCGGCCTGTGGAATTGAGGGCCGGTTGATTTCATTGGCGGCCCCGGCAACGGGGTTGCCTGATCTGTGTGATGAGGTGGTTATGCACGCGCAAACACAAGTACAGCAGCACGGCAGTTCTTTCAGTGGCAGTGGCAGCTTGCGCTTCAACGGGATCGGCAAGACCTTTCCCGGGGTGAAGGCGCTGGACAACATCAACTTCGTCGCCCATCCGGGGCAGGTTCATGCCTTGATGGGCGAGAACGGTGCTGGCAAGTCGACCTTGCTGAAAATCCTCGGCGGCGCCTACATCCCGAGTAGCGGCGAGCTGCAGATCGGCGGCCAGACCATGGCCTTCAAGTCCACCGCCGACAGCATTGCCAGCGGCGTCGCGGTGATTCACCAGGAGCTGCACCTGGTGCCGGAAATGACCGTGGCGGAAAACCTGTTTCTCGGTCACCTGCCCGCCAGTTTCGGCCTGATCAATCGCGGCACCCTGCGCCAGCAAGCCCTGGCCTGTCTCAAGGGGCTGGCCGACGAAATCGACCCGCAGGAGAAAGTCGGGCGCCTGTCCCTCGGCCAGCGACAGTTGGTCGAGATCGCCAAGGCCTTGTCCCGTGGCGCCCATGTCATCGCCTTCGACGAACCCACCAGCAGCCTGTCGGCGCGGGAGATCGACCGCTTGATGGCGATCATCGCGCGCCTGCGCGACGAGGGCAAAGTGGTGCTCTACGTCTCCCATCGCATGGAGGAAGTGTTCCGCATCTGCAACGCGGTAACGGTGTTCAAGGATGGCCGCTACGTGCGCACCTTCGAAGACATGAGCCAACTGACCCACGATCAACTGGTCACCTGCATGGTCGGTCGCGACATCCAGGACATCTACGATTACCGCCCGCGCCCGCGCGGTGCGGTGGCGTTGAGGGTCGACGGCCTGCTCGGGCCGGGCCTGCGTGAACCGGTCAGTTTCGACGCGCACAAAGGCGAGATTCTCGGCTTGTTCGGCCTGGTCGGCGCGGGGCGCACGGAGTTGTTTCGCCTGCTCAGCGGCCTCGAACGCAACAGTGCCGGTCGCCTTGAGCTGCGCGGCCATGAATTGAAACTGCGCTCACCCCGGGACGCGATTGCGGCCGGGATCCTGCTCTGTCCCGAGGACCGCAAGAAACAGGGCATCCTGCCCCTGGCCAGCGTTGCCGAGAACATCAATATCAGCGCCCGCGGTGCGCATTCCACCTTCGGTTGCCTGTTGCGCGGTTTGTGGGAGAAGGGCAACGCCGACAAGCAGATCAAGGCGCTCAAGGTGAAAACACCGCACGCCGGCCAGCAGATCAAGTTTCTCTCCGGCGGCAACCAGCAGAAGGCCATTCTCGGTCGCTGGCTGTCGATGCCGATGAAAGTCCTGCTGCTTGACGAGCCTACCCGCGGCATCGACATCGGCGCCAAGGCGGAGATCTACCAGATCATCCATGACCTGGCTGCCAGTGGCATTGCGGTGATCGTGGTGTCCAGCGACCTGATGGAAGTGATGGGCATTTCCGACCGCATCCTGGTGCTGTGCGAAGGCGCGCTGCGCGGCGAACTGAGCCGCGAACAGGCCAATGAATCCAACCTGCTGCAACTGGCTTTGCCGCGCCAACGCGCTGACGGCGTGGCGAACTGAGAGGTGACTATGATGACAAGCCAAAACGACGCACTGCCAACCCCGCGCAAGCCCCTGGACCTGCGGCGCTTTCTCGATGACTGGGTGATGCTGCTGGCGGCCGTGGGGATCTTCGTGCTCTGCACCTTGATGATCGACAACTTCCTCTCGCCCTTGAACATGCGCGGCCTGGGCCTGGCGATTTCCACCACCGGGATCGCGGCGTGCACCATGTTGTATTGCCTGGCGTCCGGGCACTTCGACCTGTCGGTGGGTTCGGTGATCGCCTGCGCCGGGGTGGTTGCCGCCGTAGTGATGCGTGATACCGACAGTCTCTTTCTCGGGGTCAGTGCAGCACTGGCGATGGGACTGATCGTCGGGCTGATCAATGGCATCGTGATCGCCAAGCTGCGGGTCAATGCGCTGATCACCACGCTGGCGACCATGCAGATCGTCCGCGGCCTGGCCTACATCTTCGCCAATGGCAAAGCGGTGGGCGTGTCCCAGGAGTCGTTCTTCGTGTTCGGTAACGGTCAGTTGTTCGGCGTGCCGGTGCCGATCCTGATCACCATCGTCTGCTTCCTGTTCTTCGGCTGGTTGCTCAACTACACCACCTACGGGCGCAACACCATGGCCATCGGCGGTAACCAGGAAGCGGCGCTGCTGGCGGGCGTGAATGTCGACCGGACCAAGATCATCATCTTCGCCGTTCACGGCCTGATCGGTGCGCTGGCCGGGGTGATCCTGGCGTCGCGCATGACCTCGGGCCAGCCGATGATCGGGCAGGGTTTCGAGTTGACGGTGATCTCGGCTTGCGTGCTGGGTGGCGTGTCCCTCAGTGGCGGGATCGGCATGATCCGGCATGTGATTGCCGGGGTGTTGATCCTGGCGATCATCGAGAACGCGATGAACCTGAAGAACATCGATACCTTCTACCAGTATGTGATTCGGGGTTCGATCCTGTTGCTGGCGGTAGTAATTGACCGCCTGAAACAGCGCTGATCAACCTGTGTCCTGCACAAGACTGAATGTGCAGGCGATCCAGTGTGGGAGCGGGCTTGCTCGCGAATGCGGTGTGTCAGTCAACTAAACAGTGGGTGACATACCGCATTCGCGAGCAAGCCCGCTCCCACTTCGACTCCATTCCCTTCTGTCACCTCCCATAAATATTCCTTGCCCGTCATAACATGTATCGGTTACTAATTTGTACATGATTAGACAGGTACGATTCGACAAGAAACAACGGGTGGTCGACGAACTCATCCGGCGTATTGAAAGCGGTCTCATGGAGGACGGCTTTCATCTACCGGGCGAGCATCAGTTGGCCCAGGAATTCAAAGTCAGCCGAGGAACCTTGCGTGAAGCGCTGGCAGAGTTGAAACGGCGCAACTACATTGCGACGCAAAGCGGGGTCGGTTCCATCGTCACTTTCGACGGTGTGGCACTGGATCAGCGCAGCGGCTGGGCCCAGGCCCTGGCCGACAGCGGCGCGCTGGTCAATACCGAAGTGTTGCGGTTCGAGGCGGTGACCCGTCCTGACCTGCTGTTACGTTTCGGCACCGACCAATTCATCACCCTCGACCGTCGCCGCCGCACCAACGACGGCACGCTGGTCTCCCTCGAACGCTCATTGATGCCCGCTAGCGGAGGCCTGGAAAGCCTGCCGCGGGTTGGCCTGATCGATAACTCGCTGACCATCACCTTGGCCGCCTATGGCTACATCGGCGAACGTGGTGATCAATGGATCGGCGCCGAACCGTTGAACGCCGAAGATGCCGAGCTGCTGGGGCGTCCGGTCGGCACGGTTTTCCTCAAGGCCTTGCGCACCACCTATGACCGGCAACACCGCTTCATGGAGCAGGTGGAAAGCCTGCTCGACCCCGTGCATTTTCGTCTGCACCTGCAATTTGGACCTTCGAAATGACCGCCCTCGATCGTGCGCTTGGCGCGTTCTACGGCCTGGCCCTGGGCGACGCGCTGGGCATGCCGACCCAATCCCTGAGCCGCGCCCAGATCCAGGCGCGCTTCGGCGACATCACCAATCTTGAAGATGCCGGTCCTGATCAACCGATCGCCGCCAATATGCCCAAAGGCTCGATCACCGATGACACTGAACAGGCGATCCTGGTCGGTCAGTTGTTGATCGAAGGCAAAGGCCACATTGAACCCTCGGTCCTTGCTCAACGCCTGATCGAATGGGAAGCGGTGATGCAGGCCAAGGGCTCGCAGGACCTGCTCGGCCCTTCGACCAAACGGGCGATCGAGATGATCCTCGCCGGCCATTCACCCGAAGAAGCCGGGCGCTACGGCACGACCAACGGCGCGGCCATGCGTATCACACCGGTGGGGATTGCTGCCGACGTGGCCAATCCCGAGCGTTTCATCGATGCCGTGGTGCAAGCCTGCCAGGTTACCCACAACACCACGCTGGGCATTTCCAGCGCGTCGGCGGTGGCGGCGGTGGTGTCCGCCGGGATCAACGGCATGGACTTGGGCGAGGCATTGAACCTCGGCCAGCAATTTGCCCAGCAAGCCGAAGGCCATGGCCACTGGGTGGCTGGCGGTCGCATCGCTTCGCGCATCAGTTGGGCACGCAGCATCAGCGTCGACAGTGACAAGGCGTTGCTCGCCGATCTGCTGTACGACGTGATTGGCACTTCGGTGGCTTCCCAGGAGTCGGTGGTGGTGTCGTTTGCCTTGGCCCAGCAAGTGGCCATCGGCGAAATGAGTGCCTTCGACGCACTGTGCATGGCCGCCAGCCTGGGCGGAGATACCGACACCATCGCGGCGATTCTGGGGGCGATGCTCGGGGCCTGCCTGGGTCTGGCGAGTTGGCCGGTCGAGATGATCGACACGGTCAAGGCCGTCAATGAGCTGGAGCTGGAGCCGCTTGTGAAAGGACTCCTCACCCTGCGCTGAGGAACACAAATCCCCTGTAGGAGCTGCCGCAGGCTGCGATCTTTTGATCTTTGGCGGTCTTGAGGTCGCTGAAAATCAAGATCAAAAGATCGCAGCCTGCGGCAGCTCCTACCTTGCCCACAACCACAAAAATGGCAACAGGAGCATTTTTTCATGAGTTCATCGAACGCCGGGCAGAACGCCGGGCAGCTGGAAACCCGCGGCATCGAGCCGGTGCCGGAGGCCGAGTGCAATGGGCATCCGCTGCAGCTGTTCTGGGTCTGGTTCGCCGCCAACATTTCTATCCTCGGCCTGCCGCTGGGTGCGACCCTCGTGGCCTTTCGCGGCCTGGCGATCTGGCAGGCAGTCATCGTCGCGATCCTCGGTGCCGCCGGTTCCTTCGCGGTGGTCGGGATCATTTCCATTGCCGGTCGTCGTGGCCGCGCACCGAGCCTGACCCTGTCCCGCGCCATCTTCGGCGTGCGCGGCAATATCGGCCCGACCCTGGTTTCGCTGATGTCGCGCCTGGGCTGGGAAACCGTCAACACCACCACCGCCGCGTTCGTCTTGCTGTCGCTGTGCTCGATCCTCTTTGGTTCGCCGGTGGAAGCGAAAAGCGCGCCGCTGCTGACCCTGGTGTTCATCGCGATTTTCGTACTGTTGACCTTGTCGGTCTCCGGCCTCGGTCACGCCACGCTGCTGGTGATTCAGAAGTGGGCAACCTACGTGTTCGGCGCCCTGAACATCCTGGTCGGCGGCTTCCTTTGCGCCACCATCGACTGGAGTGCGGTGTTCAACGCCACGCCAGCGCCGATGAGCGCAATGATCATCGGTATCGGCACCATGGCCGCCGGCACCGGGATCGGCTGGGCCAACGCCGGTGCCGACATGTCCCGTTATCAGCACCGCAGCGTCAAGGCCGTGCGCCTGGTGGCGTCGGCAGCGTTCGGCGCGGGCATCCCACTGGTGCTGTTGATCACCCTCGGCGGCCTGCTGTCGGTGGGCAGCAACGACCTGGCCCAGGCCACCGACCCGATCATCGCCATCCGCGACATGCTGCCGACCTGGATGGCCGTGCCGTACCTGATCACCGCTTTCGGTGGCCTGCTGCTGTCGAACAACCTGTCGGTATACTCCGCCGGCCTCACCACGCTGACCCTCGGCCTCAAGGTCAAGCGCGTCTACGCCGTGGTGGTGGACATCGTGGCGATCTTCGCCGGTTCGATCTACTTCATGCTGATCGCCGACAGTTTCTACGGCCCGTTCATCACCTTCATTTCCCTGCTGGCGGTGCCGATCACGGCGTGGGTCGGGATCTTTGTGGTCGACCTGATTCATCGTCACTACTACAGTCCCAAGGACCTGCTGGACGTCAGCCCGAGCAGCGCCTACTGGTATCGCGGCGGCGTCGAGTGGCGCGCGTTCGGTGCCTGGGCGCTGGCGATCGTGCTCGGGTTCAGTTTCACCACCATCGGCACCACGTCAGAAAACGTCTGGTTCAAGGGATTCCTGTCCGACTCGTGGCTGGGGCATAACGGCCTCGGCTGGATCGTGACCTTTGTGGTCGCCGGTGGCATTTATCTGGTACTCGGCGGGGCGAAGGACCGTCGTGCCGCAATGGTCGAGAATGCTCATGCCTAAGATGCTGCACACGGGCCAGGTGATCATCGACCTGGTCATGGCCGTGGATCAATTGCCGCAAGCGGGAGGCGACGTGTTGGCGCAGTCCGCCAGTTTCGAAGCGGGCGGCGGTTTCAATGTGATGGCGGCCGCACAACGTAACGGCCTGCCGGTGGTCTACCTCGGTCGCCACGGCAGCGGACGTTTCGGTGACCTGGCGCGTGAGGCGATGAATGCCGAAGGCATCCGGATCGGCATCGCTGACCCTGCCGAGCGCGACACCGGGCTGTGCGTGGCCATCACCGACGCTTCGGCCGAACGCAGTTTCGTCTCCTACATCGGCGCCGAAGGCGAGTTGACGGCCGAGGACCTGGCCAGTGTACCGGCCGAGACGGGCGATTATGTCTACGTCAGCGGCTACAGCCTGCTGCAGGCGGGCAAGGCACAGGCGCTGGTGGATTGGGTTTTGGCGTTGCCGGGCGCGGTCAAGGTGGTGTTCGATCCGGGGCCGCTGGTGGACTCGCCGGACATGCCGCTGATGCAGGCGCTGCTGGCGCGCATCGACGTATGGACCAGCAACAGCGTCGAAGCGCTGAAGATTACCGGTGCGCCGGACATTGCTCAGGCGCTGGATCGTCTGGTCGAGCATTTGCCGCGCGACGTGCTCATGGTAGTGCGTGACGGGCCCCAGGGCTGCTGGATTCATCAGCAGGGCGAGCGTCGGCATGTGCCGGGTTTCAAGGTGCAGGCGGTGGACAGCAATGGCGCCGGCGATGCCCATGCAGGAGTGTTCGTGGCGGGGCTGGCGCAGGGTTTGTCGGCGTTTGATGCGGCGCGAAGGGCGAATGCGGCAGCGGCGTTGGCGGTGACCCGGTGGGGGCCGGCGACTTCGCCGGGGGCTGCTGAGGTGGATGCATTAATCTGTGAGACTTTCGGCGCCTGATCGACCGTCATCGCCAGCAGGCTGGCTCCCACAAGTTGCGATGGTGAACACATGACTGATGAACAACATCGAACCCTGTGGGAGCCAGCCTGCTGGCGATGCCGCCATCAGGTCCAAAACAGGATTCGACTTTAACCAGCCTTGCGCAACGCCTCGATCAACTCCTGCTTTCGCATCGACGATCGCCCGGGAATGTCTTTCGCCCGGGCCTCTTTCCTCAAACTATCGACGGTCTGGGTATCGCGCGAAACCTTGCTGCTGCGCGGATGGCCGTCACGGCTGACGACGGCGCGACGTGCAGATTCCTTGCGATCCGCGGACTTGGCACTGGCCGGCTTCTTGCGCCCGGAACCCCCGGCACGCTCACCACCACCGGACTGTTTGTTCACCGTCGCCCAGGCACGCGCTTCGGCTTCGTCCCTGGACACGCCCTTGTGCTCATAGCTCTCTTCGATGTGTTCGGCCTTGCGTTTCTGCTCGGCGGTGTATTTGTCTTTGGTTCCACGAGGCATGGGATTTCTCCAGGCTTGCTGATGGGTTCAAACATCCAGCTTGCGTGCCGCCTCAACGCCGGCAGCGCTGAGCTTGATCGGCAGATTCAGCGAGTGCTCGCCGTCCTCGTTGCACTGCACGTTGCCGTGCTGGATCAGTCCACGTTCCTGCAGTTCGGCGAGGGTACTGGCGACGATCTTCTCCCCCCGGTAATTGTCCAGCACCTCCTTGCCCAGGCCACTCGGGTGGGCGTGCAGCAGGCGGGTCAGGACTTCTTTTTCCAGGTTTTTATCGACGTTCATGGTTACCTCTTCGTTGCGATAGGTAGGTGGTGCGGTGAACTATTGGCTCACGCCCCCTAAAGAGCCCGAGCCACCTTCGGTGGTGGTCGAGCCGATGCCGGGGGCGGCGTTATCGGGTGTCTTGGTATCGGGCTGGTTCAGGCCACCCTGGCGGCCGGCATCGTTGCCCTGGATGCGCGGATCGGTACCGGTTGACGGCGGCAGGCTGCTGTCGACGCCCGTGCCGTTGGTGTTGATGCCGGGGGCGCTCTGGATGGCGGGGGCTCTGGGCGATTCGACCGGGTTGGTCGGGCCGGTGCCGGACGCGGTGGTGGCAGCATTGGCAAGCGGGGAGAGCAGGACAGCGAGGGCGAGAGCGGTCAACCGGGGCGTGCGCATGGTGGTGTCTCCATTGATTTAGAGTCCCTACCTGATGTTGGTCCGCCCCCGTTTCGGATTGGTGCCTGATGAACGACGAACGGTTCAGGCTTGCAGCAATGACCTGGTCGAGCTCAGCCGACGCCAGATCAGGCGACCCACGGTGATCAGCCAGTTGAGGCCGGCGACCGCCAACAGGGTGTACAGCAGCGTCGCCATTCCTTGCTCGACGATGATTTTCCCGGCAAGCAGCGGGAAGCCGAACACGCCGATGAAATACGACAGACTGAACAGCAGCAAGGATTGCGCGGTGGTGCCGTTCGGCGCCTCATTCGCGGCCAGGCCGTTGATCACAGAATAGGTCAGGCCGTAACCGACCCCGAGCATCACCGCCGCCAACACATAGCTCAAGCCATCGTCGACCACGAAACCGAACATCAGGATCGAGCCCATCATCAGGCCCGACAGCAGGCACGAGGCGCGCAGCGGATCGCGCTTGACCACGAAGCCGGCGATCAGCAGGCGGCTGCTGATCGCCGCACCCATGAAGCCGAGGAAGAACAGCGAATAGTCCAGTGAGCGCGCGGCGGCGTAGCTGGTCTGGAAACTCGACAGGCCGCCGAAAACGCAACCGCCAAGGCCGACCATGACGATCGGCAGCACCGCCCGGGACGACAGCACTTGCGCGGCGGCACGCCAGGAAATCCGCGACACGGCAGTCGAGGGCACGGCCGCTTTTTTCAGCTGGCCATCCAGTCTCCAGAACAGCAACACGCCCATCAGGCTGGCCAGCGCGGCCAGGTAAAACGCGGCCGTCACCGGATAGCCCAAGGCACTGGCGGCACGACCGAGCAAAGGACCACTGCCGATTCCGCTCATCATGCTGCCCGACAGCAGGGCAAAATATTTCGCCCGTTGCGCAGGCGTCACCAGGCTCGCGACGATGATCGGCCCGAGGGTATAGAACACCCCCCAGCCCAAGCCCAGCAGCAGCCCGAAAAACAGCAGCCATTGGCCAAAGCCCGGTGTCAGGGCAAAGCCCAGGCTGGCGGCCACCAGCAACAAGCCGAACAGTGCCACCGAGCGGGCCGCACCGAGCAGGTCGCACAGGTGGCCGGAAACGATCACCGCCGCGAAGGTACTGAGCATCGCCGCCGAAATCACGCTGCCGGCATCGTGCTCGTTACCCCCGCGAGAGTCGATCAGCAATGACAGCAAAAAAGTCGAGCCGTAGGACAGGGACAGCAAGTAGCTGGCCAGGCAAAACAGGCCGAACAACTTGCTGGAGACTTGAGGTGTTGCAGTAGACATGACGCGGTTCCTTGACCCGATAGATACCCAGGGCCTCTATCTACCACGCCGGGCGCCAAGGATAGGTCCGAGGTTCGCGATGCCAGGGTTAGCGGTGGGCGGAGTAATGCCCGGGATGACATTTTCATTTCCCATGTGACGAGCGCCACGCACCGCCTTAGTATGGCGTTTTCAACTTTTGACAAGGCACGTCCATGACGATCGAAATCCGCCCGGCGACCCCCAGTGACGCACCGCAAATCCTCGCGTTCATCACGGAACTGGCCGACTACGAACGTGCCCGCCATGAAGTCATCGCCAGCGTCGCCGACATCGAACGCAGCCTGTTCAGCGAAGGGGCCACGGCCCATGGCCTGATTTGCCTGCGCGCAGGCGTGCCCATCGGTTTTGCGGTGTTCTTTTTCAGCTACTCCACGTGGCTGGGCAGCAACTGCCTGTACCTCGAAGACCTGTACATCACGCCTGAGCAGCGTGGCGGCGGGGCGGGCAAGACCCTGTTGCGCCACCTGGCGAAAATCGCCTGTGCCAACGACTGCGGGCGCTTCGAATGGAGCGTGCTGGAGTGGAATACCCCGGCCATCGACTTCTACAAATCCCTGGGTGCACAGCCGCAGGAGGAGTGGGTTCGCTACCGCATGGATGGCAAGGTGCTGAGAGAGTTCGCAGACGGTAATTAATCACGGCGTAGACCCATCTGTAGGAGCTGGCTTGCCAGCGAAGGCGACCTGAAGAGCAGCGCAGCACCTCAGGTTGGATCACCAGCAAGCCGGCTCCAGGGCTGTGTATGTTTCAAATATCGCAGAAATCAACGTCTGCGATTTTTTTTGCCTGAAATATAAAATCCCAATATATGGGAGTGATATTTATATATTGAGATTTATCGGCGCCAAGGTTTATAGTCCCCTCACTCACTGCCAAAAACAGAACAGGTGAAGCGATGCAGGCGCAATTGATCGCGCTCGACTGGGGGACAACCTCATTACGTGCCTACAAACTTGCCGCGGGCGGCCAGGTGCTCGAACAGCGTTCGCTGTCGTCGGGGATCATGCAGTTGCCCAAGGCTGGGCGAATCATCAACGGCCGCGAATGCGTCGACGGGTTTGAACTGGCGTTTGACGAAGCCTGCGGTGACTGGCTCGACCAACAGCCCGACTTGCCGGTGATCGCCTGCGGCATGGTCGGCAGCGCCCAGGGCTGGCGCGAAGCGGCCTATCGCGACACGCCTGCGAACGTCGCCAACCTCGGCACCGCCCTGCAAACCGTACGCAGCCTTCGCGGCGTCGATGTACACATCGTGCCGGGCGTGATCCAGCGTTCGCGCCTGCCGAACGTGATGCGCGGCGAGGAAACCCAGGTGCTCGGCGTGCTGCACAACCTGGCGGGCGAGGCGGGCGCCGATCTGCTGATCGGCCTGCCGGGCAGCCATTCGAAATGGGTGGAAGTGGCCGATGGCTGCATCGTGCATTTCGACACCTTCATGACCGGCGAAATCTTCGCAGTGCTCTGCGAACACAGCATTCTTGGGCGCACCCAACAGCGTGGCGGGTCATTCGATGGCGACGCGTTCGATCGCGGCGTGCAGGTGGCGTTGTCGACGGACGGCGAGATCGGTCCCTTGTCTACCCTGTTCAGCGCCCGCAGTCTCGGCCTGACCGGCGAACTCAGCGCCACGGCGCAAGCGGATTATCTGTCCGGCCTGCTCATCGGCCATGAACTGTCGGCCCTGGCGTGCGTGCAGCGGCGTCGACGCAACAGCGTGCACCTGCCTTCGATCATCCTGATCGGCAATGCCCAACTGTGCAGCCGCTACAGCAGGGCGCTCGATGCCTGCGGTTTTTCCCGGGTGACGCTGGCCGAGCAGGCCACCGAACGCGGCTTGTGGCAGCTGGCCCTGGCGGCCGGCCTGGTCGCGGCCAATCCCCATCGTTAACCCTGACTGGAGTCCTGACATGCTCAAACAAGCACTGGCGCAAAACGGTCTGATCGCGATCCTGCGTGGCCTGCGTCCGCAAGAAGCAGCTGCCATCGGCGAAGTCCTGTACGCCGCCGGCTTTCGCGTCATCGAAGTGCCGCTCAATTCCCCCGAGCCGTACGAAAGTATTCGCATCCTGCGCAGCAGCCTGCCCGCCGATTGCCTGATCGGCGCGGGCACGGTGCTGACGCCGGAGCAGGTTGAGCAGGTGAAAGCGGCGGGCGGCCAGGTGATCGTCATGCCCCACAGCGATCCCAAGGTGTTGCGTGCGGCGAAAGCGGCCGGCCTGTACCTGTCGCCCGGTGTCGCCACCCCGACCGAGGCCTTCGCGGCACTGGCCGAGGGCGCTGATGTGCTGAAGCTGTTCCCCGCCGAGCAGATGGGCCCGGCGGTGGTCAAGGCCTGGCTCGCGGTGTTGCCCGCCGGGACCATTCTGGCGCCGGTTGGCGGCATCACCCCGGACAACATGCAGGTGTTCATCGACGCCGGCGTCAAGGGCTTCGGCCTCGGCTCCGGGCTGTTCAAACCGGGCATGACCCCGGCGCAAGTGGCGGCCAATGCCAAGGCCTATGTCGCTGCCTGGAAAGCCCTTCGCTAAGACTTTTTTGGCGCTGCGTGCGCTGCATCTAATAAGAGCTGCATTGATAAAAAGAGAGCACAGATGAAAATCACCAAACTGACCACCTTCATCGTTCCGCCACGCTGGTGCTTCCTCAAGGTCGAGACCGACGAAGGCGTGACCGGCTGGGGCGAGCCCGTGGTCGAAGGCCGCGCCCACACCGTCGCTGCCGCCGTTGAAGAATTGTCCGACTACCTGATCGGCAAAGACCCGCGCAACATCGAGGACATCTGGACCGTGCTCTATCGCGGCGGCTTCTACCGAGGCGGCGCGATCCACATGAGCGCCCTGGCCGGTATCGACCAGGCGTTGTGGGATATCAAGGGCAAGGCCCTGGGTGTGTCAGTCAGTGACCTGCTGGGTGGCCAGGTGCGGGACAAGATCCGCGTGTATTCGTGGATCGGCGGCGACCGTCCGGCAGACACCGCGCGGGCGGCGAAGGAAGCGGTCAGCCGGGGTTTCACCGCGGTGAAAATGAACGGCACCGAAGAGCTGCAGTTCCTCGATACTTTCGACAAGGTCGACCTGGCCCTGGCCAACGTCGCCGCCGTGCGTGACGCGGTGGGGCCTAACGTCGGCATCGGCGTCGACTTCCATGGCCGGGTGCACAAGCCCATGGCCAAGGTGCTGATGAAGGAACTCGACCCGTACAAACTGATGTTCATCGAAGAGCCGGTGCTCAGCGAAAACTACGAAGCGCTGAAAGAACTGGCGCCGCTGACCAGCACGCCGATTGCCCTGGGTGAGCGGCTGTTCTCGCGCTGGGATTTCAAGCGCGTGCTCAGCGAAGGCTACGTCGACATCATCCAGCCCGATGCTTCCCACGCCGGTGGCATCACCGAAACCCGCAAGATCGCCAACATGGCCGAAGCCTACGACGTGGCGCTGGCGCTGCATTGCCCACTGGGCCCGATCGCGCTGGCGGCGTGCCTGCAACTGGACGCGGTCTGCTACAACGCATTCATCCAGGAGCAGAGCCTGGGCATCCATTACAACGAGAGCAACGACCTGCTCGACTACGTCAAAGACCCGCGGGTATTCGACTACGACAAAGGTTTCGTCAAGATCCCCAACGGCCCGGGCCTGGGCATCGAGATCAACGAGGAATACGTGATCGAACGCGCCGCCGTCGGCCACCGCTGGCGCAACCCGATCTGGCGCCATGCCGATGGCAGTTTTGCCGAGTGGTGAGTGCTCCCTGATCCACCACCTATCCCCTGTGGGAGCCAGCCTGCTGGCGATTCGGTCGGTACATCCAGCGATGATGGTGACTGACACACCGCCATCGCCAGCAGGCTGGCTCCCACAGGTTGATCTCCATGCACAGGGAGATCTGCGTTACTGGTTCGACCTCAATAAACATAAAAAGAGGCACTCCCCATGCAACCGCAAACCCTCACCGGGCAGGCGTCGTTGGCGGCGCCCAGCCGCAAGCGTTTTTTCATCATGGTGCTGCTGTTCATCACCGTGGTGATCAACTACCTGGACCGCAGCAACCTGTCGATCGCCGCACCAGCGCTGACCAGCGACCTGGGCATCGATCCGATCCACGTCGGCCTGATCTTCTCGGCCTTCGGCTGGACCTACGCCGCCATGCAGATTCCCGGTGGCTGGCTGGTGGACCGGGTGCCGCCGCGCATTCTCTACACCGCCGCACTGCTGCTGTGGTCGATTGCCACGGTCATGCTCGGCTTCGCCGGCAGTTTCATCGCCTTGTTCGTGTTGCGCATGGCGGTTGGTGCTCTCGAAGCGCCGGCCTATCCGATCAACAGCCGCGTGGTCACCACCTGGTTCCCGGAGCGTGAGCGCGCCACGGCCATCGGTTTCTACACCTCCGGGCAGTTCGTCGGCCTGGCTTTCCTGACGCCGGTACTGGCCTGGCTGCAACATGAATTCGGCTGGCACATGGTGTTCGTCGCCACCGGCGCAGTGGGCATTCTCTGGGCGGTGATCTGGTACGCGGTGTATCGCGAGCCACGGGATTTCAAAGGCGCCAACGAGGCCGAAATCGACTTGATCCGCGAAGGCGGCGGGCTGGTGGATATCCAGGCCGAACAAGCCAAGGTCAAAGCCAAATTCAGCTGGACCGACCTGGGCATTGTCCTGACCAAACGCAAGCTCTGGGGCATCTACCTCGGCCAGTTCTGCCTCAACTCGACGCTGTGGTTTTTCCTGACGTGGTTCCCGACGTACCTGGTGAAATACCGCGGCATGGACTTCATCAAGTCCGGCCTGCTGGCATCGCTGCCGTTTCTCGCGGCGTTCGTCGGCGTGCTGTGTTCCGGGTTCTTCTCGGACTTTTTGATCCGTCGCGGCTACAGCGTAGGGTTCGCGCGCAAGTTGCCGATCATCAGTGGCCTGCTGATTTCCACCTCGATCATCGGCGCCAACTTCGTCGAATCGACGCCTCTGGTGATTGCCTTCCTCGCGCTGGCATTTTTCGGCAACGGCCTGGCGTCGATCACCTGGTCGCTGGTGTCGACCCTGGCACCGGCGCGCTTGCTCGGGCTGACCGGCGGGGTGTTCAACTTCATCGGCAACCTGTCGGCCATCGCCACGCCCATCGTCATCGGCTTCCTGGCCAGCGGTGACTCCTTTGCCCCGGCCATCACCTATATCTCGGTGCTGGCGCTGATCGGTGCACTTTCCTACATCTTGCTGGTGGGCAAGGTCGAGCGTATCAAGTTGTAGTCGTGACCTGCGGGCGACCATAATGCCGCCCGTTCACTCGCTCAACGGTAAAGGCTGGATATGCAGGAAGACGCCCCAAAAATCACCAAGGACGCCGCGCCCACCGGCACCCAGACCCTGCTTCGCGGTCTGGGTGTGGTTCAGGCCGTGGCCAGTGGCGCCCGCGATCTCAAGGAAATCGCCCGGTTGATTGGCACCACGCGCAGCACCACCCATCGCCTGGCCAGTTGCCTGGTGGACGAGCGTTATCTGCGGGTGGTGCCGCAGGTCGGCTATCTGTTGGGGCCCAAGCTGATCGAGCTGGGATTCCAGGCGCGCGAAGAATTGCCGCTGGTGACCCTGGCCGGGCCGTATCTGGATGAATTGTCGGCAGCCACTGGCGACACCATCCACCTGGCGATCCGTGAAGGCGACGAGGTGCTGTACCTGCTCAAGAATCCGGGGCGCAACGGACCGGAAATGCGCTCGCGGGTCGGCCATCGCATGCCGTTGGCGCGCACCGGGATCGGCAAAGCGTTGATGCTCGATGACTCGCCGCAGGAATGGCAGCGCCTGTACGAAGTCAGCTTGCCGGTGGGTGGGAAAAATCTGTTCTGGCCGCAACACCCGGAGCAGTCCTGGGAGCAGTTCCAGCAGCGTATGGTCGAGTACGTGGCCGGCGGCTACGCCTTCGACCTGGAAGACAACGAACCGTCGATCCGCTGCGTGGCGGCGCCGATCCGCGATGCCAGCAAACGCATCGTCGCCGGCATCAGCATCGCCAGCACCGTGCCGTACATGCCGCTGGAAAAAATGGCCGAGCTGATTCCCCTGATCAAAGGGGTCACGGCCCGGCTGTCGGCGGAGCTTGGCCTCAAGGTTTAGACCTTGAGGGTCGCCATGTCGATGACGAAGCGGTACTTCACGTCACCGGCGATCATGCGGGCGTAGGCCTCGTTGATCTGGCGGATGTCGAGCATTTCGATGTCGCAGGTGATGTCGTGCTCGGCGCAGAAATCCAGCACTTCCTGGGTTTCGGCGATGCCGCCGATCAGGGAGCCGGCGAGCACACGACGGCTCATCACCAGTTTGCCGGCATGCATGGGTGGATCCACCGGTTCGATCAAGCCCACCAGGATGTGCACGCCGTCGAAGCGCAGGGTGTCGAGGTAGGGATTGAGGTCGTGCTGCACCGGAATGGTGTCGAGCAGGAAGTCGAAATGTCCCGCCGCGGCCTTCATCTGTTCGGCATCGGTGGACACGATGACGTGGTCCGCGCCTTGGCGGCGGGCCTCTTCAGCCTTGCTCGCCGAACGGGTGAACAACGTCACTTCGGCGCCCAGGGCCTTGGCAAACTTGATGCCCATGTGGCCAAGGCCGCCCATGCCGAGGATCCCCACCTTGTCGCCGGCCTTCACGCCATAGTGCTTGAGGGGCGAGTAGGTGGTGATGCCGGCACACAGGATCGGCGCGGCGCTGGCCAGGTCGAGCTTTTGCGGAATACGCACCACGAAGTGCTCGCTGACCACGATGCTGTCGGAGTAACCGCCCATGGTGTTGCTGCCATCCACGCGGTCGGGAGTGGCGTAGGTCATGGTCGGGCCTTCGAGGCAGTATTGCTCGAGGTTGGCCTGGCAGGCGTCGCAGCTGCGGCACGAGTCGACCATGCAGCCGACGCCGACCAGATCGCCGACTTTGTGTTTGGTGACATTCGCACCGATGGCGGTAACTTTGCCTACGATTTCGTGGCCAGGCATCAAGGGGTATACGGCAATGCCCCACTCGTTGCGGGCCTGATGGATGTCGGAGTGGCACACGCCGCAGTAGAGAATCTCGATGGCGACGTCGTCGGGGCGTGGGCTGCGGCGTTCGAATTTTACCGGGGCGAGGGGCGTGGTGGCCGACTGGGCGGCGTATCCGATGGCGGTGTACATGGTGAACCTCGCAAAAGCGCTGACAAGTGAGGTGGCGCATTCTGGGCGCCGACCCCCATCGCAGCCATGGCGATTCCTCCGGGTGTCATGCCTATTCCTCCGGCATCGGCTCTTGATCGATCGCATTGGCGATCAGACCTGCGATGATGCTTTCATCCCTTTTTCCGTGAAGCTTTTCCAATGTTGTTGACCCGTCACCTTGATGCCAATGCCGCGCTGGTTTCGCTGATTGAGCCGCTGTCGACCCGCGACGGATTCGTCCCGACCGCGTTGCCGGGCGTGCAGGTTCTGCGCGCCAGTTGCGATGTGGCCCGTGGCCCGCAGATCTACGAGCCGAGCCTGGTGATCATCGCCCAAGGCAGCAAACTGGCGTACCTGGGGCCGCGCACCCTGGAATATGGGGCAGGGCACTATCTGATCCAGGCGCTGCCGGTGCCGTTCGAGTGTGAAACCTTTGCCGCACCGAGCGGGCCCATGCTGGGAGTGTCTGTGGCGATCGACCGGGTGATGCTCGGCGAGCTGGTGTTGGCGATGGGCTTGGCGCCGGGGCGGCATATTGCGGCACAAACACCGGAGTCCATGACCTCGGCGGTGCTCGATGACGCCATGCGCGGTTGTGTCGAACGCTTGTTGCGCTGCCTGCACGATCCGCTGGAATGCCAGATCATGGGGCAAGCGCGCTTGCGCGAATTGCTGTTCGTCGCCTTGCGCGGTCCGCAGGCGGATGTGTTGCGCGCCCTGGTCGAGCAGCAGGGACAATTCGCGCGGATCGCGGCATCGCTCAGTCATCTGCATGCGCATTACACCGAACCGCTGAACGTCGAGACCCTGGCCAGCTGCGCCAACATGAGTGCGTCGACCTTTCATGAGCATTTCAAGCGCAGCACCTTGCTGTCGCCGGTGCAATATCTGAAGCGATTGCGTTTGCTTCGGGCGCAGCAGTTGTTGCTGGGCGAGGGGCTGGGCGTGGCGCAGGTGGCACATCGGGTGGGGTATCAGAGCACGTCGCAGTTCAGTCGCGAGTACAAGCGCTACTTCGAGCGTAATCCGGGCGACGAACGCGCTGCCTGAACCCGTAGGGAAACCCTGTGCGAGCCTGCTCGCGAAGACGGTCTGAAATCCAACATCGATGTTGACTGACATACCGCTTTCGCGAGCAAGCCCGCTCCCACATTGGATCTAGGTTGATTCATCAATCGCAGGCAACAAAAAGGCCCCCATTTCGGGAGCCTCGATGTTCAGGCGTTCGGCTTACATGTTCGGGTAAGTCGGGCCGCCAGCGCCTTCCGGCGTCACCCAGGTGATGTTCTGTGCAGGATCCTTGATGTCGCAGGTCTTGCAGTGAACGCAGTTCTGGGCGTTGATCTGGAAGCGCTTCTCGCCGTCTTCCTTGGTGATCACTTCGTACACGCCAGCCGGGCAGTAACGCTGTGCCGGCTCATCGTACAGTGGCAGGTTCTTGCTGATCGGGATGCTCGGATCGGTCAGCTTCAGGTGGCAAGGCTGCTCTTCTTCGTGGTTGGTACCGGAGATGAACACCGAGCTGAGTTTGTCGAAGCTGATCTTGCCGTCCGGTTTCGGATAGTCGATCTTCTTGCAGTCGGCCGCCAGTTTCAGGCACGCGTAATCCGGCTTGGTGTCGTGCAGGGTGAACGGCAGTTTGCCGCCGAAGATGTTCTGGTCCAGCCAGTTGAAACCGCCACCAACGATGGCGCCGAACTTGTGGATCGCCGGGCCGAAGTTACGGCTGGCGAACAGTTCTTCGTGCAGCCAGCTGTTCTTGAACGCGTCGACGTAAGTGGTCAGTTCTTCAGTACCGTCCTTGTCGGCGAACAGTGCGACAGCCACCGATTCAGCGGCGAGCATGCCTGACTTCATCGCGGTGTGGCTGCCCTTGATCTTGGCGAAGTTCAGGGTGCCGAGGTCGCAACCGATCAGCGCGCCGCCCTTGAAGACCATTTTCGGCAGCGAGTTCAGGCCGCCCTTGCAGATGGCGCGGGCGCCGTAGCTGATGCGCTTGCCGCCTTCCAGGTACTGCTTGAGCACCGGGTGATGCTTGAGGCGCTGGAACTCGTCGAACGGCGACAGGTAAGTGTTGCTGTAGGACAGGTCGACGATCAGGCCGACTACTACCTGGTTGTTTTCCAGGTGATAGAGGAACGAGCCACCGGTGTTCTCGGTGCCCATGATGTCCATCGGCCAACCGGCGGTGTGCACCACCAGGCCTGGCTGATGCTTGGCCGGGTCGACTTCCCAGATTTCCTTCAGGCCGATGCCGTAGTGCTGGGCATCGGCGTCAGTGTCGAGGTTGAAGCGCTTGATCAGCTGCTTGCCGATGTGGCCACGGCAGCCTTCGGCGAACAGCGTGTACTTGCCGCGCAGTTCCATGCCCGGGGTGTACAGGCCTTCTTTCGGATTGCCTTCGCGGTCAACGCCCAGGTCGCCGGTGATGATCCCGCGTACCACGCCGTTTTCGTCGATCAGGGCTTCCTGGGCGGCGAAGCCCGGGTAGATCTCCACGCCCAGGTTCTCGGCCTGCTGGGCCAGCCAGCGGCACAGGTTGCCCAGGGAGATGATGTAGTTGCCTTCGTTGTGCATGGTCTTGGGCACAAAGAAGTCTGGAATTTTCTGCGCGCTTTCAGCGTTCTTCAGCACGAAGATGTCGTCGCGGGTGACCGGCGTGTTCAGCGGCGCGCCAAGTTCTTTCCAGTTCGGGAACAGTTCGTTCAGGGCCCGAGGCTCGAACACCGCGCCGGACAGGATGTGAGCACCGACTTCGGAGCCTTTTTCGACCACGCAGACGCTGATTTCCTTACCGGCTTCGGCGGCCTTCTGCTTCAATCGGCAGGCAGCGGAAAGACCAGCGGGGCCGGCACCGACGATGACCACGTCGAATTCCATGTATTCGCGTTCCACAGGTTATCTCCTACTCAAGGCTCAACAGTTTTTTTTCTAATAGGGAGGTTGGGTGTCGCATCCGTGAATCCCTGCGTGACGCCGGGAGAGGACAATCGATTAACCACCTTTCTCTTTGGTGGCGCATTATATCTACACCACTCTCAGCGTCCAATACAAACGTTTGTTTGAAATGGCTCCAAGCCAGAGAAATCAAAGTCACCCGGCTTATGAACGGCCATTTTGGCGTATTGACCGGAATAGGTGTTCCGGTCAAGATACGGGCGGTTTTGCGCTCGCCGTAGGCTGACTGTTGGTTTCAAGAGCACCTCTAAAGACAGGGCGATGGCAGGAGAGAATGACGCTGCGCTTGCTTGATGCGCAGTTTACACGCCGCGATGTTGAATGACTCCTCAGTCACCACTGACGAACGGTCATACAGATCATGAGCGATGGTCACTTGACACCTTTGCCGGCGTTTTTGGAGGTGCCCTTGCGCCCGATGAGCATCAACCGCCAGGTTCGCCTAGGCGACTTTCTTTTCACCGGAGAGTAACGAGGAATCCATGAAGGTTCTTGTAGCTGTCAAACGCGTTGTGGATTACAACGTGAAAGTTCGCGTCAAGGCGGACAATTCCGGCGTCGATCTTGCCAACGTCAAGATGTCGATGAACCCGTTCTGCGAGATCGCCGTGGAAGAAGCCGTACGCCTGAAAGAGAAGGGTGTTGCGACTGAAATCGTCGTCGTCTCCGTCGGCCCGTCCACCGCTCAAGAGCAACTGCGCACCGCGCTGGCTCTGGGTGCCGACCGCGCCATCCTCGTCGAGTCCGCCGAAGACCTGACCTCCCTGGCCGTTGCCAAACTGTTGAAAGCTGTAGTCGACAAGGAACAGCCTCAGCTGGTGATCCTTGGCAAACAAGCGATCGACAGCGACAACAACCAGACTGGCCAGATGCTGGCTGCACTGAGCGGCTACGGTCAGGGCACCTTCGCTTCGAAAGTCGAAATCAGCGGCGACAGCGTTGCCGTGACTCGCGAAATCGACGGCGGCGCGCAGACCGTTTCCCTGAAACTGCCGGCCATCGTCACCACCGACCTGCGTTTGAACGAGCCGCGTTATGCGTCCCTGCCAAACATCATGAAAGCCAAGAAGAAGCCTCTCGAAGTGCTGACTCCGGACGCTTTGGGCGTTTCCACCGCCTCCACCAACAAGACTCTGAAAGTCGAAGCGCCTGCTGCACGCAGCGCGGGTATCAAGGTCAAGTCGGTGGCTGAACTGGTCGAGAAACTGAAAAACGAAGCGAAGGTAATCTAATCATGACTATCTTGGTAATCGCTGAACACGACAACAAAGTGCTGGCCCCGGCCACGCTGAACACCGTTGCTGCCGCCGCCAAGATTGGCGGTGACATCCACGTTCTGGTTGCAGGCCAAGGCGCTGGCGCCGTGGCTGAAGCCGCTGCGCAAGTGGCTGGCGTGAGCAAAGTATTGGTCGCTGATAACGCTGCCTACGCTCACCAACTGCCGGAAAACGTCGCTCCTCTGGTCGCAGAGTTGGGCAATGGCTACAGCCACATCCTGGCTGCCGCCACTTCCAACGGCAAAAACATCCTGCCGCGCGTTGCCGCTGCACTGGACGTTGACCAGATCTCCGAGATCATCTCGGTAGAAAGCGCTGACACCTTCAAGCGCCCGATCTACGCTGGTAACGCCATCGCTACCGTTCAATCGAACGCTGCAGTGAAAGTGATCACCGTGCGTGCCACCGGTTTCGATCCGGTTGCCGCTACCGGTGGTTCGGCGGCTGTTGAAGCCGTTGGCGCTGCCCACGACGCTGGTATCTCCAGCTTCGTCGGCGAAGAGCTGGCCAAGTCCGATCGTCCGGAACTGACCGCTGCCAAGATCGTCGTTTCCGGCGGGCGCGGCATGCAGAACGGCGACAACTTCAAACACCTGTACGCCCTGGCCGACAAGCTGGGCGCTGCCGTCGGTGCTTCCCGCGCCGCGGTCGACGCAGGTTTCGTTCCGAACGACATGCAGGTCGGTCAGACCGGCAAGATCGTTGCTCCACAGCTGTACATCGCCGTCGGTATCTCCGGCGCGATCCAGCACCTGGCCGGCATGAAAGACTCCAAGGTGATCGTTGCGATCAACAAGGACGAAGAAGCGCCGATCTTCCAGGTGGCCGATTACGGCCTGGTGGCGGACCTGTTCGAAGCCATCCCTGAGCTGGAGAAGCTGGTCTAATCCGGCTGCTTCACTTATAAAGAGCCCGACCCTTTGGTCGGGCTTTTTTTTTTCTGTAGGAGCGAGCTTGCTCGCGATGGACGTCAACGATGACGCGCGCATTCTGCATGAGCGCGGCACATCTGAGACCATCGCGAACAAGCTCGCTCCTACAGGGATATACACGGTCTCAACGGGAGAGTATTGCCATGGATCTGCGTCTTGCGTGGAGCTTGCTGGGATTGATGCTTTTGCCGACGCTGTCCGTCGCCGCCGGCAAGTGCGAACGCCTGGTGGTCACCGGCAGCCCGGATGCGCCACCGTACCTGTGGCAGGATCCGCAAAATCCCAAGCACCTGATCGGTGCCAGTGCCGATTTGTTGCAGCAGGTAGCAGGGCAGTTGGGGATCAAGGTCGAAATGCTCTATGCCGGCAAACGCTCCCAAGCCCTGGACGAAGTACGCAGCGGGCGCATGGACATGCTGGCCGATGCACCTTTGACGGTCACTGAGCTGGAATCCCTGGATTACATTCATCCACCGTTGCTGGAAAACGATTACCTGGTCTGGACCCGCAGGGACTCGTCGCTGGTCTACAACGAAGTGCAGGACCTGCATGGTCATCCAGGCGCTTTGTCGGAAAAGTCTCGATTGACCTCGGCATTCGCTACTTTCGCCGAGCAGCAACTGGCCCTCACCCGTACGCCAAACCTGACCCAGGCCTTTCAGAAACTGCTGTTGGGCGAGGTGGAATTTGTCCTGGCCGGGCGCTACTCCGGCATGGCAATGGCGCAGACGTTGGGCATGGCCAATGACCTGGTTGCCCGTGAGCAACCGGTCGACAGACCTGGACTGTTCCTGGCGGTTTCCCATAACTCCGCCTGCAACGATCCGTGGTTGCGCGGACAGCTGGCCAAAAAGATGACAGAATTGCCCGCGTCCGGACTGACG
This sequence comes from Pseudomonas sp. YuFO20, assembly GCF_035064975.1. Classification (NCBI taxonomy): domain Bacteria; kingdom Pseudomonadati; phylum Pseudomonadota; class Gammaproteobacteria; order Pseudomonadales; family Pseudomonadaceae; genus Pseudomonas; species Pseudomonas sp. YuFO20. The sequence continues at coordinate 7,130 of NZ_JAXDEO010000048.1, read as the reverse complement.
GAGGTCGCGCTGCAACGCAATATCGAGCGTTGGAACGCGCAGCAGAAAAAACCTGTCAGTACCCCAAAACAGTAAGGATTTTTAGTGAGTATCCGACCTCTTTTCGCTGCCCTGGCCCTTCTGGCCCTGGCGGGTTGTGCAGCCGATCCGGCGCCGATTGAACAAATGCGCCTGACCGAACAGGCACTCGAGCAAGCGAAGGCCGTGGGCGCTACTGCCGACGAAGTGCCGCAAATGAAACTGGCCGAAGACAAGTACAACCGCGCCAAGGGCAGCATGGCCGACCAATCGTTCAGGAATGCGCGGATGCGCGCTGAACAGGCCGAACTGGATGCGCGCCTGGCAGAAGCCCGGGTCCTGACCCTCAAGAGCGAAGAGCAGCTGAACGTGCTCAACACCCGCATCGCCCGCCTGCGCAAGCAACTGGGAGATGCCCAATGAGCCTCAAGACCCTAACCCTCGGCGGTGTGATCCTGGCCGGCTGCATGAACCTTTATGGTTGCGCCGGTCAGCACAGTGAGTCGGCATTGCAGCAGGCCGGTGCTGATTTCCAGAAGGTCAAGGAAGACTCCAACGTGTTGCGCATCGCGCCAAAGGACGTGATTCGGGCCGGTGAATCCCTGGCCCGCGCCGATCGGTTGTCCAGCTATTGGGGCAGCGGTTCGGACGTGGTGCATTACGCCTACCTGAGCCAGCGCTACAGCGAAATCGCTCGCGAGCACACCAACCAGGTGCTCAACGAAGAGCGCGCCGCGAAGCTCGAACTGGAGCGTCAACGCCTGCAACTGGCGTTGCGCGAATCCAAGCTGTTCAGCGTGCAGCAGCAGGGCAAGTTGCTCGAAGAACAAATTGTTGCGCTGGCGACCACCCAGACCGATCGTGGCCTGGTGATGACCCTGGGCGATGTGCTGTTCGACACCGGTGAAGCAGAGCTGAAAAACTCGGCCAATCGCGTGGTGCTCAAGATCGTGCAATTCCTGCAGCTCAACCCCAAGCGTGTGGTGCGGATCGAGGGCTACACCGACAGCACCGGCGGCAAGCAGGACAACCTCAAGTTGTCGCGGGACCGTGCGCAATCGGTGGCTGACGTCTTGATGGACCTGGGCATCGACGACAAGCGCATCAAGGTGGAAGGCTACGGCGATGAATACCCGGTAGACGTGAACGCTTCCGAGCGCGGCCGTGCGCAGAACCGTCGAGTGGAAATCGTGTTTTCCGACGAAAAAGGCCAGTTGGGCGCCGCCCGCTGAATGTGAAATCCGGCCTGTAGGAGCTGACGAGTGAAACGAGGCTGCGATCTTTTGATCTTCCTTGAAACTCAAGTGACCCTGTAAAGATCGCAGTCTCCTTTCAGTCGACAGCTCCTACAAATCTCGTACTACCCGGCGCTGCCATACAGCGCCGGGTTTTTTTATGTCTGCCAAATATCTCGCAAAACAGTACAGTTCTTGCTGACACTGCACTGTACTGTCGACTATTGTGGCAACTGTCCCCGTACACTTCTAAACTGTTCCGGTATTGTTTTACACAAGAATAAAATACCCGTGAAATCGAGTGCTGCGTCATGACCAACCTCTTGCTCTACCAACGTATTGCTCAGCAACTGGCCGAAGACATCCGCCGTGGTGTCTATCAACCGGGCGAGCGCGTGCCTTCGGTGCGCAAGATGAGTTCGCAGCTCAACGTCAGCCATGCCACGGTGTTGCAGGCGTATGCCAACCTCGAGGATCAGGGGCTGATCCGCGCGCGGCCGCAGTCCGGTTACTACGTGCACCAGACCCCGGCGCTGACGGCGCCGACCCCGGACATCGCCCGGGTCGAACGGCCAGGCCTGGTCACCCGCAGCAGCATCATCCAGCAGGTGTTGGTCGAATCGCGCCGTGAGGGCGTTTTTCCCCTGGGCGCCGCGGTGCCCAGCGTCGACTATCTACCGGTGCGGGCGCTGCATCAGCAGTTGGCCAAGGTCACCCGGTTCCATAGCCCGCGGGCTTTCAGCTACATGTTCAGCCCCGGTTTCGAACCCTTGCGCCGACAGGTGGCGATCCGCATGCGCGATGCCGGCGTGGTGGTCGACCCCTCGGAAGTGGTGATCACCCACGGCTGCGTCGACGCCTTGCAGATGTCCCTGCGGGTGCTGACCCGGCCCGGTGACCTGATCGCAGCCGAGTCGCCAACCTACTACGGGTTGCTGCAGCTGGCCGATCTGCTGGGCCTCAAGGTCATCGAAATTCCCAGCGACCCGTCCACGGGCATGAGTCTCGAAGCCCTGCAATTGGCCGCCAACCAGTGGTCGATCAAGGCGCTGGTGCTGACCACTCGTCTGAGTAACCCGCTAGGCGGCACCATGCCCGAAGAGCGGCAGAAGCAGCTGCTGCGCCTGGCGTCGGACTTCGATATCCAGATCGTCGAAGACGATATCTACGGCGAGCTGATGTTCGAGCAGGGCCGCACCAAATCGCTCAAGGCCTATGACCGCCTGGATCGGGTGATCTATTGCTCCAGCTTCTCCAAGACCCTGTCGCCGGGAGTGCGGATCGGCTGGATGATTGCCGGCAAGTACCAGCAGGAGATCCAGCGCCTGCAGACTTTCAGTACTCATTCGGCCTGCAGCGTCACCCAGATGGGCATTGCCGCCTATCTGGAAAACGGTGGCTACGACCGCCATTTGCGTTACATCCGCCAGGAGTACCGCAAGAACCTCAGCGCTTTCCAGCTGGCGGTGCAGCAGTATTTCCCCGAAGGCACGCAGATGACCCGGCCGACCGGCGGTTTCATTTTGTGGGTGAGCCTGCCGGGACGGGTCAACACCCAGGAACTGCACGTGCGCGCGTTGCAGCAGGGCATCAGTATCGCGCCAGGGCTGATCTTCAGTAACACCGAGCAGTTCAATCACTGCATCCGGCTTAATTGCGGGATCCCATGGAACCGCGAAGCCGAACGGGCGTTGATGACCCTGGGCATGCTTGCCACCCAGCTCTGCCAGGAGATGGCCGGCGGCTTTTGACCGGGCGGTTCCGGTCCGTGCTTGTCACGGGGCGCGCAACAGGCGAGCATATGCACCTCTGTCGTTTTCGCCGTTTGCATCGTTGGGTCCATGAAGCCGATTTTTCCTGCCGCCTGGCTGTTGATCTGCCTGTTAGGGAGTGTTCTGCCGGCGTCCGCGCAGGCCCAATCCGTGCAGGAAAAACCCACCGCCAGCACCCCGAAAAAAAACGCACCTGCGAGTAAAACCGCGCCGGCGAATAAGACCGCCGCGGTAAAAAAGCGCCCACCGGTTGCTTCAAAGTCAAAACCGGCCAGCGAGGTGGTGAAAACCCCAATCCCTTCAGCCGACCTTGACCTGAGTTTGCCCAAGGACATGGTCGAAGAGCTGAAACCGGTCGGTACAGTGCCATTACCCAAGCGCGAACCGGTGTTGCCGGAAATGTTCGGGGACAAAAACAACCAGTTCCAGATCAACGGCAAGCTGATCAATAACGAAATGCAGTTGCAACTGCGTAACGAAGAACGCCGTGAAGTCGAAGGCGCGGCGCTGGAGTTCGAATTCAAGCGCTGAATCCCGCCTTTGCATGCCCGCAAGCAAAGACGCTTGGTCGGAGACTGCCCGGTCACGCTCGCTTGCGGGTAAAAACCCGAGGCCGAGTAATTTAAAACAACTGTTTTAGCGGTTACTCTGTGCCCCGTCCTTTAACACATTGCTCGTCGCGAGGAACTTTTCGTCATGAAATGCCGTGAGGGCTGTGGCGCCTGCTGCATAGCCCCTTCCATCAGTTCACCGATTCCCGGTATGCCCAATGGCAAAGCCGCCGGGGAGCGTTGCCTGCAACTCTCTACAGAAAACCTGTGCAACATTTTCGGTAAACCCGAGCGTCCGGCGGTGTGTTCGGCGTTCGAGGCTGACGTCGAGGTGTGTGGCAGCAGCAGCGAAGAGGCTATTCGGTTGATTGGCTGGTGGGAGCAAATGACGGCCGCGTGATGTGTTCGACGAACGGAACTTCAACAATAAGGAATAAGATTATGGGTTCGCTGCATCGTATGGCTGTGTTGTGTGGTTTGACGGCTGTCCTGGCCACGTCGGTCGCCCAGGCCGAAGACTGGAAGGTCGCCAGGAATGAAGACGGCATCAAGATATCCCTGAGTGAAGTGCCCGGCTCCGACTACAAGGCCTATCAGGGCGTCACGCTGATGAAGACCACCGTGGCCAAGCTGCGCGCGTTGCAGGAAGACGTGGTCGGCACCTGCGCCTGGATTCACGAGTGCAAGACCCAGAAGTTGCTCAAGCGCGAAGGCGACCAGAGCTGGACCTACACCCAGTTCAATACGCCATGGCCGGTCACGCCGCGTGATTCGGTGGTGCATATCACCACGACTGTTGGTGCCGATGGCAGCCTGACCCGCAAGCTCGAGGGCGTGCCGAAATACATTCCTGAAGAAAAAGGTTTTGTCCGGGTCGCCAAGGTCGACGGTTTCTGGAAGTTCGTACCCAAGGGCGATCAGGTCGAGGTGACCTACCAGGTGCATACCGAGCCGGGCGGCAGCGTGCCATCGATGGTGGCCAACAAGTTTGTGGTCGATGCCCCGTTCAATACGTTGAAAGCCCTGAAAGAGCGCGCCGAGAAGTAACGCCGATCAAAGATCGCAGCCCCTGTAGGAGCTGCCGAAGGCTGCGATCTTTCGCCTTTATTGTGTTTCCAGATATTCGTTGCACAAAATTTTCACAAAGCCTCCAAGACAATTCGCCCGCGCCGCCATCGACGAACAGTAATCAATGGCAATGCCGCGATTGATCGTGCAACATTTGCGCACCGCGCAAACCCCGGGGCCGAGTACTGGCCAAAAGAGGGCAGGGCGCAGCTGTATTTTCGAAACTTCAACTTCCAATGGGTCCTAAAACGACATGGCAATCCCGGACGCCCTGAGTCAGAAGCGAGCATCGAGTCGCTTGCTGCAACCGACCGTCAAATCGCATCTGGCCTACACGCTGTTGTGCGCTCTGGTCATGATGGTGATGTTTTCCGCACTGCGCCTCGCGCTGCTGGTCTATAACCGCGAAATGATCCTCGATACACCGGCCGCGACCTTTTTCGAAGCATTCGCCAATGGCCTGCGTTTCGACCTGCGCCTGGTGGTGTACCTGAGCATTCCGCTGGTGCTGGCGCTGTTCAGTGCCAGGGCCATGGCCGCGCGCGGGATCTTTCGCCTGTGGCTGACGGTAACTTCCAGCATCGCGCTGTTCCTCGGCCTGATGGAGATGGACTTCTACCGTGAATTCCACCAGCGCCTCAACGGGCTGGTCTTCCAGTATGTGAAGGAAGACCCGAAAACCGTGATGAGCATGCTCTGGTACGGTTTCCCGGTGGTTCGCTACCTGCTGGCCTGGGCCTTGGGTACCTGGATCCTGAGCCTGGCGTTCAAGGGTGCCGACCGTGCCACGCGTCCCCGTGGCCCGTTCAGTGGCGGCAGCATCAGCACCCGCCAGGTGGCTCCCTGGTACTCGCGCGCCATGGTGTTCGTGGTCTGCCTGCTGATCTGCGTGGTCGCGGCCCGCGGTACCTTGCGCCAAGGCCCGCCCATGCGTTGGGGTGATGTCTACACCACCGATTCCAACTTCGCCAACCAGCTGGGCCTCAACGGTACCCTGTCCCTGGTGGCGGCGGCGAAGAGCCGGATGTCCGAAGATCGCGACAACATCTGGAAAGCCACCTTGCCGCAACCGATGGCGCAGCAGACCGTGCGCGACCTGCTGGTGATGCAGGACGACAAACTGGTGGATGGCGAGACCGCCGCCGTGCGTCGCGACTACACACCGCCGGCGGACAAGACCCTGCCGATCAAGAACGTCGTCGTGATCCTGATGGAAAGCATGGCCGGTCACTCGGTGGGTGTACTGGGCGGGCCGGGCAACATCACGCCATACCTCGACAAACTGTCGAAGGAAGGCCTGTTGTTCGACCGCTTCTTCTCCAACGGTACCCACACCCACCAGGGCATGTTCGCCACCATGGCCTGCTTCCCGAACTTGCCGGGTTTCGAATACCTGATGCAGACCCCGGAGGGCAGCCACAAACTGTCCGGCCTGCCGCAGCTGCTCAGCGCTCGTGACTACGACGACGTGTATGTCTACAACGGCGATTTCGCCTGGGACAACCAGTCCGGTTTCTTCAGCAACCAGGGCATGACCAACTTCATCGGGCGTAACGACTTCGTCAACCCGGTGTTCTCCGACCCGACCTGGGGTGTGTCCGACCAGGACATGTTCGACCGTGGCCTGGTGGAGCTCAAGGCCCGTGATGGCAAGGACAAGAAACCCTTCTATGCCTTGCTGCAAACCCTGTCCAACCACACCCCGTACGCCTTGCCGAGCCCATTGCCGGTTGAGCGTGTGACCGATCGCGGCAGCCTGAACGAGCATTTGACGGCCATGCGTTACTCGGACTGGGCGCTGGGCCAGTTCTTCGAAAAGGCGCGCAATGAGCCGTACTTCAAGGAAACCCTGTTTGTCATCGTCGGCGACCACGGTTTCGGCAACGAACGCCAGATCACCGAAATGGACCTGGGTCGTTTCAACGTGCCGATGCTGCTGATCGCACCGGGCATCCAGGAAAAATTCGGCACCCTCGACCACACCGTGGGTACTCAGGTCGACATCGTGCCGACCATCATGGGTCGGATCGGTGGCGAAGTGCGTCATCAGTGCTGGGGCCGCGACTTGCTCAACCTGCCTGAGGGCGATACCGGGTTTGGCGTGATCAAGCCATCGGGCAGCGAGCAGACCACCGCGATCATCACCGCGGACCATATTCTGGTGTTGCCGAAGGACAAGGACATGGAGCCGAAGATGTACCAGTATGAACTGGGCGCTACGCCTCGTGCCGTGGTCGTTCCGAATGCACCGCGTACCGCCGAGCTTAAAACCAAGCTCGAAGCGTTCCTGCAAACGGCGACCAAGAGCCTGATCGATAACACCGCTGGTGTGGTCGACGGCAAGCCGGACTAAACAACGCTGCAATAAAAAAGAGGCCCTTCAAGGGTAATGCCGATCAGTTAAGCCATCTCGCTTGACCTTTGGCCGCAAGAAATCAAAATCCGATGCCTGAACTGGCATCGGATTTTTTTATGCGTCTCGCTCG
>NZ_JAXDEO010000047.1:0-51300 GCF_035064975.1 Pseudomonas sp. YuFO20 | reverse complement strand
GCCGGCGAAGGCGTCCTTGAGATCGCCTTCGCCGGCAAGCCGGCTCCTACAATGGTTGCGAACACCCAACGCCATCTCCTTACAAAAAGTTGAACGCTCATTGCCGCCAAAGGTCAAGTGAACAGGTAGCCGGCTATGCTTTACGTGCTGCCTCGCTTCCCCTAGTCATGAGAGGGCATTTTTTGTCTACATCCAACGAGTTGATCAGCGTAAAAGCCGCCACAGGGATTGATGGTCTCGATGACATCCTCAATGGCGGACTGTCCCGCGGCCACGTGTTTTTGCTTGAGGGAGAACCCGGTACCGGCAAGACCACGGTCGCCCTGCACTTTTTGTTGGCCGGCGCCAAAGCCGGCGAACGCTCGTTGTACATCACCCTGTCGGAAACCGAACGCGAATTGCGCCAGGGTGCGCGCTCCCATGGCTGGGAGCTGGACGACAATGTCCATATCTTCGAACTGACGCCTCCCGAAAGCCTGCTGACGGCCGAGCACCAGCAATCGCTGCTGTATTCATCGGACCTGGAGCTGGGTGAGGCCACCAAACAGATTTTTGAAGTGGTCGAACGCGTCAGGCCAACCCGCGTGGTGCTCGACAGCCTCTCCGAGATTCGCCTGCTGGCGCAAAGCTCGCTGCGTTACCGCCGGCAGATCCTCGCCATCAAGCACTACTTCGTGCGCTACGAGGCCACGGTGCTGCTGCTCGACGACCTGACCACCGAATCCCTGGACAAGACCGTGCACAGCGTCGCCCACGGGGTGGTTCGCCTGGAGGAGCTGACGCCCAACTATGGCGCCGAGCGCCGCCGGGTTCGCGTGGTGAAGTACCGTGGCCAGAAATACCGCGGCGGTTTTCATGACTTCACCATCATGGGCGACGGCGTCCACGTGTTCCCCCGCCTGGTGGCCGCCGAGCACCGGGGCGATTACCTGCGCCAACAATTGACCAGCGGCATCCGCGAAATGGATGCGCTGCTCGGCGGCGGCATCGAGACCGGCTCAAGCACGCTGATCCTCGGCCCGGCCGGCACTGGCAAGTCGTTGATCTCGATGATTTTTGCCGCCGCTGCCGTCTCCCGAGGCGAGAAAGCGGCCCTGTTCATCTTCGATGAAGAACTGGGCCTGCTGTTCGCACGCATGAAGAACATCGGCATCGACTTGAAAGTCTTGCAAGACACCGGCAATTTACTGATCGAGCAAGTGGATGCTGCCGAACTCTCTCCTGGCGAGTTTTCCCACCGGGTGCGGCGCTGCGTCGACGAGGGTGACATCAAGACCGTGGTGATCGACAGCATCAACGGCTATCAAGCGGCGATGCCCGAAGAAAACGCCCTGGTGCTGCACATGCACGAGCTGCTGCTGTACCTCAATCGCAAAGGCGCGGCGACTTTCATGACGGTCGCCCAGCATGGCCTGGTCGGTGACATGCAGGCCCCGGTGGACATCACTTACCTCGCCGACACGGTCATCCTGTTGCGCTATTTCGAAGCCCTGGGCAAGGTACGGCGAGCCATTTCGATCATCAAGAAACGCACCGGCAGCCATGAATCGACCATCCGCGAATACAAGATCAATGGCAACGGCATGACCATCGGCGAGCCGCTGGAAACCTTCCAGGGCGTGTTGCGCGGTGTGCCAACCTACCTGGGCGCGAGCAATCCCCTGCTCGGGGATGAAAGCCCGTGATCGTCCATGAAGCGACGTCCGAGCGAGCGATCATTCTTGCACCGCTCGGGCGCGACAGTCAGATCGCCATGATGCTGCTCAACGAGGCAGGCTTCGCCGGAGTCGTCAGCAACGACCTGCCGGGGCTTTGCCAGGAACTGGAGCAAGGCGCCGGCTTGTTGCTCATGTCCAGCGAAGCCTTGCTGCACAGCGACCTTGAGCCGCTGCTCGGGCTGATCGAGCAACAACCGGCCTGGTCCGATTTGCCGATCGTGCTGCTGACCCACCACGGTGGCCCGGAACAAAATCCGGCGTCACGCTTTGGCCCCCTCCTGGGCAATGTCACATACCTGGAACGGCCCTTCCACCCGGAAACCTTGATCAGCATGGTCGCCGCCGCCCTGCGCGGACGCCGACGACAATATGAAGCCAGGGATCGGCTGGTGGACCTGAGCCAAAGCGAGCTGCGCCTGCAAAATACCCTCGAGACCCTGGAGCAGCAGGTCGAAGAGCGCACCGCACAACTGCGCCACAACGAGGAAGTGTTGCGTCAGTCGCAAAAAATGGAAGCGGTCGGCCAACTCACCGGTGGCATCGCCCATGACTTCAACAACATGCTGACCGGCATCATCGGCAGCCTGGAACTGTTGCGCCGACGCCTGGCCCGGGGGCGCACCGAGGATCTCGACAGCCTGATCGACCTCGGCGTGACTTCGGCCAACCGCGCCGCGAGCCTGACCCACCGGCTGCTGGCGTTTTCCCGGCGCCAGTCGCTCGATTCCAAGCCCGTGCAGATGAACACCCTGGTGGTGTCCATGGGCGAACTGTTGCAGCGCAGCATCAACGAAAGCATTCACCTGGACATGCAGTTGGACGAGCAGCTGTGGGTCGCCGAAGCCGACCCCAATCAACTGGAAAGCGCCCTGCTCAACCTGGTCATCAATGCCCGCGACGCCATGCCCAATGGCGGAAAACTGCTGGTGCAGACCTCCAACCGCCACCTGGACGCCGAATTCACCCAGCCCCACGGCAACCTCAAGCCCGGCGACTACGTGGTACTGAGCGTCACCGACAATGGCTGCGGCATGCCGCAAAGTACGATCAATCGAGCCTTCGACCCGTTCTTTACCACCAAGCCCATTGGCCAGGGCACCGGCCTCGGGTTGTCGATGATCTATGGCTTCAGCAAACAATCGGGCGGGCATGTCGCCATTAATAGCGAAGTCGGCACAGGCACCACGGTTAACCTGTATCTGCCGCGTTTTGGCGGAGACCTGCCCGAGGACCAGCCGATCGACACGGAACATCCTCCCTACGCGCAAAACGGCGAGACCGTGCTGATCGTCGAGGACGATCCGGCGGTGCGGCAATTGGTCAGCAACGTGCTGGGCGACTTGGGCTATGCCTTCGTCGAGGCCTGCGATGCCGACACGGCAATGCCGATTCTCGACTCGACCCAGCGCATCGACCTGTTGATCAGCGACGTCGGCCTGCCCGGCATGAACGGCCGGCAACTGGCGGAAATCGGCCGGCAGCTGCGGCCGGACCTGAGGGTCCTGTTCATCACCGGGTATGCCGAGCACGCGGCGGTGCGCGGCGGGTTCCTCGATCCGGGCATGCAGATGATCACCAAGCCATTCACCTTCGACCTGTTGACGGCCAAGGTGCAGGAGATGATTCGCGCCTGATCCCGTTCAGAACACACCACTCCCTGTGTAGGAGCTGCCGCAGGCTGCGATCTTTTGATCTTGATCTTTAAAAAGCAAGGTCAAAAGATCGCAGCCTTCGGCAGCTCCTACGACAGCATTTCCTGCATCATTTCCTGCAAACGGTCGAGATCGAAGGGCTTCTCCAGAATCGGTGCCTTGCGCGTGATCGGGCTGTCCGTCTCGCGGATTTCCTGGGCGTAGCCGCTGATGAAAATCACCTTGAGTTCGGGTCGCAGCTTCACCGCGGGCTCGGCGATCTGCACGCCGGAGATCCCGCCCGGCAGGCGGAAGTCGGTGATCATCATGTCCAGGTGCGGCTTGCTGGCGAGGATCTCAAAGGCCTGCTCGCCGTTTTCGGCCTGCAGGACCCGGTAGCCCTCCCCCGACAGGTAGGCCGAGAGCACCATCAGGATAGAGGGATCGTCCTCGACGACGAGGACTACATCTTGTGCATCTTCACTCATGGGAAGCCTTTGTTCGGTCAATAGCTGCTGATACGACCGTGGGGTCGATCAGAGGTTGCGTTTATCTGGCTGTTTTCCTACAGCGGCAGACAAACGCGAAACAGGGCGCCTTCGCCAATCCGGCTTTCGACGGTAATGGTGCCGCCATGGGCGGCAACTATCTGTTCGGAAATAAACAACCCCAGGCCCAGCCCGGCGGCAACATGGTTGGCCGAGACGCGCTCGAATTGCTGGAAAATTCGCTGTTGGTTCTCTTCACTGATGCCGATTCCGCTATCACGGACTTCGACCCGTGCCTCACCGTTCTCACTGTACACCTTAAGGCTGATCGGGCTCTTGGCGCCATAACGCAAGGCGTTGGTCAGCAGGTTGGAAATCACCTGTTCAATGCGAAATTCATCCCAATCGCCCATCACCGGTTGCTCGGCGTCAAGACTGACCGACGCCTCGGCGGCCTCGATCTGCGGGGCGAAATTCTGTACCAAACCCCGAGCCAGCGCCGCCAGGTCGAAGTGTGTGGGGCGGATCGACAACTTGCCGGTGCGGATGCGTGACACATCCAGCATGTCTTCGATCAGGCGGATCAGGCTTTTGATCTGCCGTTCGTCGCGATCGACCATGGCGTGCATCTTGTCGAGGGTAAACGCCGCGGCGTTGTCCCGGGCCAGGTGCATCTTGCGCAACTGGGTTTCGAGAATCAGGCCATTGAGCGGCGTGCGCACCTCATGGGCAACGATGGACATGAAATCATCGCGCATGCGCACCGCCTGCTCCAGCTCCAGCTGGGTACTCTGCAACTGCTGGAGCAGCGCTTCCTGCTCGCGGCGGCTGCGCTCCAGCGCTTCGACCTGTTGTTTCATGGCCTTGCTCTGGCGGTAAAGGTCGACGAAGACGTTGACCTTGCTCTTGACCGCCTGGATATCGAGGGGTTTGTGCAGGAAGTCGACGGCGCCGCTTTCGTAGCCCTTGAACGCGTAGTTCAATTCGCGACCGGCGGCGCTGACGAACACGATCGGGATGTTCCGGGTCTTTTCCGTACCGCGCATCAACTCGGCCAGCTCGAAGCCATTCATGCCGGGCATCTGCACGTCGAGGATGGCCATCGCGAATTCGTGTTGCAACAGCAGCGACAAGGCCTCATCGGCAGACAGCGCCTTGTAGACCAGACGGTCTTCACGGGCGATCAGCGCTTCGAGCGCCAGCAGATTTTCCGGCAGATCGTCGACGATCAGCAGTTTGGCCTGAATATTACTTAGCATGCGATTCTTTCCAGCTCGACAAGCAAACGGCCGATGCCGCGTAGGGTGAGTAGGTGGTCGGGTTGCAGAATATCCAGCGCCGCCTGGGGCATGGTCGCGACCTGGGCGTCCTCCGGGTCCTGGACGATGGTCAGCCCGCCACGCTGCTTGACCTGGGACAAGCCTCGCGCGCCATCCTGGTTGGCGCCGGTCAGCAACACCGCGGCCAGGGTCGGACCGTAGGCATCGGCGGACGATTCGAACAGATAATCGATGGCTGGCCGCGAATAATGCACTCGGTCCTCCAGGCTCAAGGAAAAGCTGCGGTCCCGTTCAACCGACAAGTGATACCCAGGCGTGGCGAAATACAGGGTCCCGGCTTCGACCGGGGTCTTGTCCCGGGCTTCCAGGACCGGCAGCGACACACGCCGGGCGAAAACTTCCGCCAAATGGCTGCGGCGCTCGTCCGGCAGGTGCAGGACCACGATGATCGGCAATGCGAACCCCTCACGCAGGGGGCCGAGGATGTTCAGCAGCGCCTCTACCCCGCCGGCCGACGCACCGATCACAATCGCTTCAATGGAAGGTAAGCCCGTTGCACTGTTCATGTTTTGCGATAGATCCGTTCTTGTTTGACCAACGGCTCGAACTGGTTGCCGAAGGCCGAAAAATCCGGGGTTTCCTTGCTGCCCAGCACCAGGAAACCACGGTGGCAAAGCGACTCATGAAACAACCCGAAGGCGCGATCCTGTAGTTTTTTATTGAAATAAATCAATACATTGCGACATGAAATTAATTGAGTTTCTGAAAACACACTGTCCGTTGCCAGGCTGTGATCGGCGAAGGTGACGTTTTCGCACAACGACTTGTCGAAAATCGCGTACCCATAGGCCGCCGTGTAGTAGTCGGCGAAGGAGCACTGGCCCCCGGCCTGCTGGTAGTTGGAAGTGTAGGCGCGGACATTCTCCATGGAGAAAATCCCCTGCTTGGCTTTTTCCAGCGAGCGCGGATTGATGTCGGTGGCGTAGATGATGGTGCGTTCGAGCAGGCCTTCTTCGCGCAGCAGGATGGCCATCGAATAGACTTCTTCACCGGTGCTGCACCCGGCGATCCAGATCTTGATCGACGGGTAAGTCTTGAGCAACGGCACCACCTCGCGGCGGATGGCGAGGAAGTGCGAAGGATCGCGAAACATTTCACTGACCGGGATCGTCAGCAGTTGCAGCAGCTGCATGAACGCCGTCGGATCGTGCAGGACCTTTTCCTGCAACGCCGAGATGGTCTTGCATTCGAACTGGCTCAACGCGTGCGCCACCCGACGCTTGATCGATGCGCCGGAGTAATCGCGAAAATCGTAGCTGTACTTGAGGTAGATCGCCTCGATCAACAAGCGCAGTTCGATTTCGCTGCTGCGCTCACCTGAATAATCACGCTCCACTAAATGCGTTCCATCTTCGGTAACCACACACGAATCAGCGAAAACAGGCGATCGAGGTCGATGGGCTTGGCCAGGTAATCGTTGGCGCCGGCCTGCAGGCAGCGCTCCTGATCGTCCTTCATGGCCTTGGCCGTCACCGCGATGATCGGCAGCTTGCGCCAGCGCGGCTCTTTGCGGATCAAGGTGGTGGCTTCGAAACCATCCATTTCCGGCATCATCACGTCCATCAACACCAGATCGATGTCTTCGAATTCATTCAATCGCTCGATCGCTTCACGACCGTTTCGGCCGATGACCACGACGGCGCCCTTTTGCTCCAGCGCACTGGTGAGGGCAAAGATGTTGCGAACATCGTCGTCCACCAGCAGCACCTTGCGCCCCTCGAACACCTTGTCGCGGCTGCGGGCGGTCTTGAGCATCTTCTGCCGGTCATGGGACAACCGTGATTCGACTTTGTGCAGAAAAAGTGTCACTTCGTCCAGCAGGCGCTCGGGGGAACGCGCGCCCTTGATGATGATCGAGCGCGAATACTTGCGCAGTTCGGCCTCTTCGTCCCGGGTCAGGTTGCGCCCGGTATAGACAATCACCGGCGGGAACGAGCAGATGTCCTCGGTGGACATGCGCTTGAGCAGATCGTTGCCGAGCATGTCCGGCAGCTTGAGGTCGATGATCATGCAATCGAACACGGTGGTGCGCAGCAGTGCCAGGGCATCCTGCGCCAGGCCAACGGCGGTGATTTCTATGTCTTCATCGCCGATCAGCCGGGAGATGCTGTCGCGTTGCAGATCGTCGTCCTCGACCAGCAGCACGCGCTTGACCTTCTGGGTCAGCTTGGCTTCCAGGCGCCCAAACACCTCCTTGAGTTCTTCGCGGGTGGTCGGCTTGACCGCATAACCGATGGCGCCCATGTGCATCGCGGCTTCGACCCGGTCTTCGACGGAAATCACATGCACCGGAATATGCCGGGTCTCGGCGTGCTCCTTGAGGCGTTGCAACACGGTCAGCCCGGAATGGTCCGGCAGGCGCATGTCCAGCAGAATGGCATCCGGAACGAATTGCCGGGCCAGGTCGTAGCCTTCGTCGGCGCCGTGGGCCACCAGGCACTGGTAACCCAGTTCATGGGCGAGGTCATAGAGGATGTGGGCAAAATTCGGCTCGTCCTCCACCACCAGGATACAGCGCACGTCGAAAGGTGCCTTGAGACGGTCATCGTTGAAACGCGCGATCTCCTGGACCGGTGCCTGCGCTATCGCGACGGGCGCAACCCGGGTGCTCGTGTGGGTCGGCGAGGCACGCATCGGCTCGACGGGCTCCTCGCCCGGTTCGACATATTGCAGCGGCAGGATCAGGCTGAACGCGCTGCCCTGCCCCGGCGTGCTGGTGACGTTGATCGAGCCGCCGAGCAGCGCGGCCAGGTCGCGGGAAATCGACAGGCCCAGGCCTGTCCCGCCATAACGACGATTGGTGGTGCCGTCGGCCTGGCGAAAGGCTTCGAAAATGATTTCCTGTTGATCGTCGGCAATGCCGATCCCCGAATCGCTGACAATAAAGGCTATGCCGTTGTTCGGCGCCGCGCTCACGGTCAGGCTGACTCGGCCTCGCTCAGTGAACTTCACGGCGTTTGAGAGCAGATTCTTGATCACCTGCTCCACGCGCTGGCGGTCGGTATACATCATCAATGGCGCGCCGTCCTGCAACTCGACCGCAAACTCCAGTTGCTTGTCCGCCGCCAGGGGCTGGAACATGCCGCGCAAGCCGTCCACCAGGCGCGCAACGCTGGTGTTTTCCGGGCGTATCTCCAGTTTGCCGGCTTCGACCTTGGAAATATCGAGAATGTCGTTGATCAGGTTAAGCAAGTCGTTGCCGGCCGAGTAGATCGACTCGGCGAACTTGACCTGTTCGGCACTGAGGTTTTCCTGCGGGTTTTCCGCCAGCAACTTGGCCAGGATCAGTGAGCTGTTCAACGGCGTGCGCAGCTCGTGGGACATGTTGGCAAGGAATTCGGACTTGTACTTGCTCGAACGCTGCAATTCTTCGGCACGCTCTTCGAGCTGGGTCTGGGCCTGATTGAGCTCGGTATTCTTCAGGTCCATGGCGTCGCGTTGGTCGGCCAGTACCTGCGCCTGTTCGGCGAGCTGTTCGTTGGTCTGTTCCAGCTCGACCTGCTGGGTTTCCAGATGGGCCTGGGATTCCTTGAGAATCCTTGACTGCTCTTCAAGCTCTTCGTTGGCGGTCTTGAGTTCTTCCTGCTGCACCTGCAGTTCTTCGTTGAGCTGCTGGGTTTCGGCCAACACCTCCTGCAAGCGCTGGCGATAACGCGCAGCCTCGATCGAGGTGCCGATATTGCCGGCGATGAGCTCCAGCAGATCGATGTCCCGCTCGGTCAGCGGGCGCAGGAAGCCCAATTCGATCACGCCGTTGATCCGGTCGTCGTCGCTGGTCGGCACCACCAGCACGCTGCGCGGCAAGCCTTCGCCGAGACCGGAACTGACCTTGAAATAGTCGCTGGGCACATCGTCCAGGCGAATCAGGCGGCCCTGTTGCGCCACCTGGCCGACAATGCCTTCGTCGCTGTAGATCTGCTGCTCACGCTCCTGCTGCTCACGGGAAAACCCATAGGACGCCACGCGGCGCAGACCGCCGTGTTCTTCGCGTACATAAATGGCCGCCACGGCAGTGCCCAAGTACTGCGCGCAGAACTGCAGGATGTTGCGCCCCAGCAGGTTCAGCGACAGTTGCCCCAGCACTTGTTCGGCCAGTTGGGTCTGGCCGTTGCGCAGCCAGGCCTGTTGCTCCAGCCGGTGGGCACTGGCCTGTTGCGCCGCCAGGGTCGCCGTGTAGCTTTGCGACAGATTGACCAGATCGCGACGACCGATGTACGCCAGCAATGCGCTGATAGCGGCAATGAACAACAGATAAAGGGTGATGCTCCAGATCGTGGTACGACGCACTTCCTCGTTGCGCGTGGCGCGCAACTGCTGCTCCATGTCGATCACGTCTTCGTACTGCTTGCGGATCTCATCGGTCAGGCGCTTGCCTTTCCCGGTCCTGACCGCCCCGCGGTAGTCACCGTTGGCGCGCTGCAGTTCGATCATCGATTGCGCGTAACCGGCCCACTCCTGCTGCAAGGACTCCAGCCTGTGCAAGCGGTCAGTCTGGACCGGGTTGTCGGCGGTCAGCTCGAGCAGGGTCTTGAGCACGACCTCGATGCGCGGCTTGGCCGTTTCATAGGGTTCAAGGAACTTGTCATCGCTGGTGAGCAGGAAACCGCGCATGCCGGTTTCCAGATCGACCGTCAGCTTGACCGCCTCATTGGCGTTATTGATCACCCGGTCCGTGTGTTCGACCCACTGGATGGTCGACAGCAGATAGGTGATCAGCGACACGAAGAAAACCGCACTGATGGCGCCGACGCCCAGCGGCAGGCTGATGTTGCGACTCAGGAGCTTACGGAATCGCTGCTCATCAACCGAAGACTCAGAGGTCATAGTTAAGCCTTGTTGAACCGATGAAAACCAAGGAGTTTGCCCCAAAACTGACGTAATGATCGAATTTTCTCACAGCGATGGGCGCAAAATCCCACATTCCACTGCTGCCGCGCCTGCACAGCGGTTATCCTTTGCCCAGGCGTATGCCGCCATTCTTTTTATAGCCCATGGGGAACTTGTCGGGATCCGTCACTTACTCATGCAAGAGAGCCGGCGATTTTGATCGGCCGAAAACCTAACCACCCTTTCGAGAGCGCCATCATGATCACCAACGCCCCCACCATCCTGGTCGTCGAAGACGATGCCATCGTGCGCATGTTGATTGTCGACGTGCTGGAGGAGCTGGAGTTCAAGGTGCTTGAAGCAGATGGCAGCGAACAGGCGCTGGAGCTGATCAAGGACATGGGCCAGCACATTGACCTGATGATGACCGATGTCGGTCTTCCGGGCATGGACGGCCGCGAGCTGGCCATTGAAACGCGCACCCTGCGCCCCGCCCTGCCCATCCTGTTCGCCAGTGGATATGCAGAAAATATCGATGTTCCGGATGGCATGCACCTGATTGGCAAACCCTTTTCCATCGATCAGTTGCGCGACAAGGTTAAAGGTATACTGGCTGAGCCGCTTACAACCCTGCCCAAATGAATACCCCATTTATTTATAAGCATTGCCATAGCCGGCCAGAAACCTGGCCGCCTTGAAAACCAACTCCCCGCAAGAAACAAAAAGCACAACATACCCTCTGGCAAATTCAATATCGCCGGCCCTACTCTGCAACTGAACGATCACAAACACCCTGCAAACCGTCCTACCCGGTTATCTCCACAGACTCGCGCTCGCCTGCGAGATCATCAACAAAAGGATTTATTGATGAACACTCTTAAATATGATTTTCGCAAGACATCGACTATTGAAAATTTAAAATCCGACATCGATGCCTTGCTGGAGGCAAACAGGTTAGAAAAAAACCTCATCATTGAGTCGCTGGAGGGATATGTCAATGACCTCCCCGATGCAAACGTCGAATTCAAACTAAGCAACCTGCTTATTTCTACCACCCCGGGAAGCGCTCTGGAGTTAGCTCAACGTGCGGGCCAAGCCAAACTGAACGACCTGCTGGAAAGCAACGAGTTCATGAGCCTGGAGGAGTTATCCAGCCTTCCCGAATCCGCCAGCTACGTGTGCAACTCGAACAAAGAGCTTCACGTCGTGATTGACGACACGCCCATGCAAATCGATGACCTTCTCAAGGAGAATGAAACTCTCAACCGACACCTGGATGAACTCAGTGAATACGCGACCAACGCGGGTGGCTCCATTTACAGCGCTGGCAAGATCAACGTAGAGCAGTGGATCAGATTTTATGGGTATCCTCTGCCCTCCACGGCCCAGCAACTTGCCCACCTCATGGTTGTTTTCCAGAAAGGACGCCCTGCATTATCTGGAACGGGAAAATATTACGAGATACTCAAGGACCCGCAAATCTCCCCGACTGCATTGTCTCTCGTTCAGCGCGAAACAATCAGGAACATAACGACAGCGTTTGGGCTGGGTGGCACAGGCCAACTCTTGAATAGCCTTTTCGTACATTACCAGAACACGCTGGTCAACGAGAAACTGGACTTGGCTGAATGTATTGACGCGTTCATGAAAGGCATGATCGGTATGAATGTCGCGCAGGACAGCATTGAAGCGTTAGGCTGGTACGGCAGCGACGTGGATGAGCCACCCCGCAAAGAGGATCTGCAACAACTCCTCATGGCAGCGATCGTTTTGAACATTGATCCGAACATGGGTGAGGTGCAAAGCAAAGGTCGCGTGCAGGGTTATGAAATTTACCAACCCAAAAATGCGGACCTGCACCCCACTCAAATCTTGCTGAACCTGGAAGAGCATCTTGTCGCCAATAATCTTATTCTCGCTAAAGCAGCGCCCCTTGCCGCCTATATTCTAATGGCTGACGAGGCACCTGAATTCCTTGTGAAAAATATTCCGGGCAGTATGACCATCAGCTCGCCTGGATGGGTCGCGCATAGTATTACTGTCGCAAAAATCGAAATCATTTCCCCGGGATCATCGCGGGACATGACCTATGACCAAGTACAGTCTTATGCCGACCTGGTGCCCATCGACCAGTTGCTCGACAAGGTCAAAGGCGTACTTGCTGATCGACTTAAAGCCCCTCGCAGATGAATATCCAGCTGACCCTTTGAGCATCGAAACCCCAGAACCTCCTGCAAAACAATTACCCAGCTATCTTCACAGACTCGCGCCCTGTTGTGAAATCATCAAAAAAAGGATTTATTGATGAACACCCTTGAATACGACTTCCGCAAAACATCGACTATTGATAATTTAAAATCCGATATCGATGCCTTAATGACGGTAAACAAACTGGAAAAAAATTTCATCACTGAGTCGCTGGAGGGTTATGTGAATGACCTTCCCGATGTAAACGCCGAGTTCAAACTGTGCAACTTGCTTATCCCTGCCACCCCTGGAAGCTCTTTAGAAATAGCTCAACGTGCGGGGCAAGCGAAACTGAACGATTTATTGAACAGCGACGAATTCAATCGCCTGAATGAATTATCGAGCCTGCCCGAATCCGCCATCTACGTGTGCAACTCGCACAAAGAGCTACACGTCATGATTGACGACACCCCCATGCAGATCGATGACCTTCTCAAGGAGAATGAAATCCTCAATCGACACCTGGAGGAGCTCAGTGAATACGCGAAAAACGCGGGCGGCTTCATTTACAGTTCCGACGAAATCAACGTAGAGCAGTGGATCAGATTTTATGGGCATCCTCTGCCGTCCACGGCGCAGCAACTTGCAAACCTCACGGACTTTTTCAACAAAGAACGCCCTGCATTATCAGGCACAGGAAACTATTATGAGATTCTAAAAGACCCGGAAATTTCCCCAAATGCATTATCGCTTGTCCAGCGCGAAAAAATCATAAACACAACGGCAACGTATGAACTAAGTGAAACAGGCCAATTACTCAACAGCCTGGTCGAGCAAAACAAAAATTCACAAGTCGATTTGAAAGTCGACCCGGATCGATACATCAACGAGTTCATGGAAGGCATGATCGGCATGAATCTCGCGCAAGACTGCCTTGTAGCGTTAGAGTGGTACGGCACCGACTCGGATGAACTCTCCAGCCATGAGGATCTCCGACAACTCCTCATCGCAGCTATCATACTGAACATCGATCCGAATATAGGTGAAATTGAAAGCAAAGGTCGTGTGCAGGGCTACGAGCTTTACCAACCGGCCAATGCGGATCTACACCCCACTCAAATCTTGCTGAACCTGGAAGAGCATCTTGTTGCCAATAATATTGTTCTTGCTAAAGCATCGCCCCTCGCCGCGTATCTTCTAGTGGCTGACGAGGCACCTGAATTCCTGGTAAACGAAATTCCGGACAGCATGACAATCAGTTCCCCGGCGTGGGTCATGCATACCTTTGCTGTCGCAAAAGTTGAGATCATTGCCCCAGGTTCATCGCGGGGCATGACTTATGACCAAATACAGTCTTACGCCGACCTGGGGCCCTTCGATCAGCAACTCGAGCAACTATTCGGGCTCGGCGTGATAACACACATGCTTAATTGGGGCGCAGTGAACGGCCTTTTTCCCTACAGTCCTGACGGTGAATACACCGTTGAAAACTTCTGCACCGCCGAGACTCATTACAACCAATACACCGAGGCCCTGGAGCAATGCAGCAATGCCATAAACACCCCCCTTCCTACGCGCGAAGAAGTCGCCTTGGCCGAACTTAAAAGAGCCTTGCCGGATGGTGAATACCTGACCGACAAACGTTACGGCCACAAGGACCTTCCAAGGAGCAAGGCAATATCGATTCATGAGTTGTTTATGTCAGGAGACTTGATGCATAAGGGCTGGACGGGAACCCATATGTCCGCAGACATCTTTACTCTTGACTACCATGACGGACTGAAATTAGCCCAACCTTATTTTTACATGCTTCAAAACATCCAGACTCTATACGCCAAGACATTCGACGACTACTTCAAAAAAATACAACAAGGAACATCCACAGCATTAAAGCTCGCCTTATCAAAAATCCCCGAGACAGATCGAATTCGCCTGGAATATGGTGCCCTGACCTTTTATACAGTCCGCGAAAAATTCTCCGATCACGCAACACATGAGACACAACGATTGAGAGACAAATACAGAGGGCGCTATGGCGTGATCATCTGCGCTGAACACGACTTTCAAAAATATTATTATGAACTATTTACCCTGCGAGCCGAATGCTACAGCCGACAGGATCTTGGCGATATTTTCCTGACTACTTCCATTGAATATTTCGAGCCTAGCATCAATACTGATAAAGACCGATTGCAATGGCAGACGCAAGCCCTTGATTGGCCTTTGGATATAAACGCCTATATCAAGGGCACGGCACCCGTTAAAAACGCCACCGGTAAATTGGTGGTCGAGAAATTATGGGAATCCAACGAAACCCCACAACACGCCCCGCACACCAGGAGCCAACTTGAAACTTTCTTCTCGCAAAGAACAAGCAGCACTGTAGCGCGAATACTTTCACACTTCCCACCGGCCACATACAATGAACTTTTCGATGCCGGTTATGGCATAGCTCCCCTTGAAGCTGCGCGAAAGAATACAAAAGACAATATAGACCTGGTTCTCAATTTGATTATTCCGTTCAAGGGCTGTATCGAAGATCTGACTTCGGCTGACCCTGACCGTGAAGCATCCGGAATTTTTGGATGCGCACTGGACGCGCTGGCGGTTGTTGGCTCTGTAGCAGGCGTCGCCTCTAAATTTGCCAGCGTCGCTTTGAAGTCGGGTAGCCTTCTTTCAAAATCGGTAAAACTGGTCAGGCTCAGTGGCAATTTTGCGTTGAGTCTGATTAACCCACTGGATGGCATCCCGAGCCTCTTGAAAAAGGGCGGGAAGATTAGCAAAAATGGCGTGTTGCTCATCACGGGTCAAGGCATCAAGACCTCCGGCAAAGCCACCCGACAAATTCGATCCGTAAGCGGAACGCTCGATGCATTTAACGCGGCAAAGTCCTTGAATATTGCAGATGTGAAAGCTGCCCGCCTGGGGGATATTGGCGAGCTTTCTCAAGCAACGGATGTACTGATCTGCAACACAGCGAACAACTGGTACCAACTCTCACTTAATTCCAATCGGGCCAGAGGCGGGAAGATCACCAATTTCCGGGAGATAAGCGGAGTGAGTCCATACGTGTGACTTGACCCAACAGCGACGTCGACGGGCGGTGCACATCAAGGGCGCTGCCCTTCGTCAGCTCAGCTATCCGTCTCCTGTTCGCCGGCTGTGGTTTAATGCGCGCGTTTTTTCCCCCGCCCCTGGCCGCATCAAGGAATTCGCAATCATGAATCAGCCCCGCGCAACCAAAATCCTGGTCATTGGTTACGTCTGGCCCGAGCCTCGCTCTTCTGCGGCCGGTGGTTATGTGATGCAACTGCTCGGGGCTTTCCTGCAACAGGGCTGGGACGTCACCTTCAGCAGCCCCGCCGGGGCTGGCGAGCATCAGGAAGACCTGACGGTGCTGGGCATTCGTGAAGTACCGATCGAGCTGAACGACAGCAGTTTCGACCGATTCATCAGCGAACTGGCCCCGGATATCGTGCTGTTCGAACAATTCATGATGGAAGAACAATTCGGCTGGCGGGTCGAAACGCACTGCCCGAATGCCTTGCGCGTGCTGGGGACCCAGGATTTGCAAAGCCTGCGCCATGCCCGTCATCAACGGCTCAAGGATCGGTTGAAGGGCAGCGTCGATGACAATGACTTCAACGATCTGTTTGCGCCGGCGCTGCGCCAGGAGTTCGAATTCATGGCCGTGACCGACGTGGCCAAGCGGGAAATCGCCGCGATCTATCGTTGCGACTTGAACCTGATGATCTCCGAAGTGGAGATCGAGTTGCTGGTCGAGCACTTCAAGCTGCCGCGCAGCTTGCTGCATTGGTGCCCGTTGATGGTGGACCTGCCCACCCATGCGCCTGCGCCGTTCGAAGACCGGGCGCACTTTATTCACATCGGCAATTTTCGCCATGCCCCCAATTGGGATGCGGTGCTCTGGTTGAAAACCACCATTTGGCCAATGATTCGCCAGCAATTACCCGCTGCACAGCTGCACATCTACGGCGCCTACACACCGCCCAAGGCCACCGCGCTGCATAACGCGGCACAGGGGTTTCATGTGATGAACTGGGCTGAAGACGCCTTGCAAGTGATGTCGGCGGCGCGGGTGTGCATGGCGCCGTTGCGTTTTGGCGCGGGCATCAAAGGCAAGATTGTCGATGCAATGCTCTGTGGCACGCCAAATGTCACCACGCCCGTCGGCGCCGAAGCCATGCACGCAGACGAACCCTGGCCGGGGGCGATCACCCGCACTGCCCGGTCCTTTGCCGACAGTGCCGTTGAGCTTTACCAGGACAAGGCGCAGTGGCTCAGCGCCCAGGCCCTGGGCCTGGACTTGCTGGCGAGTCGTTATCAGCCACGTATTCATGGCCCGGCACTGATCGCACGGCTCGAAGATTGCCGCCGACACCTGGCGGCCATCAGAAGAGACAACTTTACCGGCAGTATGCTGCGTCATCATCAGCACAAGAGTACCCAATACATGGCGCAATGGATTGAAGCCAAGAATCGCCACAAGGCAGATAGCTGACAGCAAAAGACATTTCTTGCATCAAGCCTTGGTTGGTTGCAGCCATTGAACATGGTTATAAATGGCTGCCATTTATTATTCTCCACCCCAAGGCAGGGGTGGAATAAACCACAAGGAATGACAATGACACAATCTGAAAGAGGGGCTCTGGACACCAACAGATGGATGAGTAACTGCCTCGAAATCGAACGCCTGAAACTGACTGACATTGTCTGGCCAGGCGCCCATAACGCCGGCATGGACAAACAAGCCCCCAACTACGAAGTCGTCGTCGGCAACTGGACCACTTGCCAAAACGATTCGTTTACCTGGCAATTGTCAAAAGGCGCGCGGGTGTTTGATATTCGACTTGGCTATACCGAAGGTCTCGACCAACCTGTCTTCTACTTCCATCACAATGGTCACCAGTCCCATCGCACCCTCGATGAATTGATCGACGCAACAACAGCTTTCCTTGATCAGAATCCTGACGAGTTCATCGTGTTCGACTTTCATCAGTTGGGCGACGGCCAGAAGTATTTTGCCCATAAAAAGCTGAGTGACCTGCTGATAAGGCGTCTCGGACAACGCATCATCCCCCCTGGCGACGCCACTAAAACGGTGGCCGAGCTCATGCGCACCAGCACTCGACGAAGGGTGATATTGGCAGCACCTGTCGTCCGCGAGCTGGACGATGATTATTTCTGGCCTTCCATCACCCACAAGTGGAGCGGCATGTCCTTTGCCGATACCCGGGACCTGAAGCGCCACATCTCCAGCACGCTGGCATCCGTACCTTTCACATCGTTCCTCTGGTCGTTGTCAGCCACCAGCTATGGCTTTTTGGGCGGGCCGCAGAAGATCAAGGACGAGATCAACGACTGGTTCAACCCAACACGCGACTGGGTCACACGCTGCAGCATCATCAACCTCGACTTCTTCGAAGAGTCCAACATCGTGCGTTATTGCTGGAGTGCCACGAGCATGAAGGCCGTTTATGGCAGCGCCCTGTTGTCGCGACCTCTATCCACATAACGCCCTGGCCTATTCGCCCGTGAAAGAGGCATGATCGAGGTGCGATAACAATATAAGCGCCCCGACATGAGCCGAGCCACCCGCGTTACCGACCCTTCCTATGAACTGATGGACGACCATAACGGGTTGTCCATCATCTATCGCCAGCACGGATTCCCGTGTCCCCTGGTACGCTGGCATTTTCACAAGGAGTACGAGCTGCACCTGATCGTCGCCAGTTCAGGCAAGGTGTTCATCGGCGACTACATCGGTAACTTCCACCCGCAAACCCTGTTCCTCACCGGCCCCAACCTGCCCCATAACTGGATCAGCCAGGTGGCCGAAGATGAAGTGGTGCCCAAGCGCGACATGCTGGTCAACTTCACCGACGAGTTGTTCGACAGTGGCTATCAGGTATTTGCCGAGCTCAAGACCCTGGCGCCCCTGCTGGAGCGCGCGCAGTACGGCATCGAGTTTCGCTGCAAGCACACGATCGGCAAGGCGATGGAGCTGATGCAGCGCATCGCCGACACCCAGGGCGTGACCCGCCTCGGGCACTTTTTCATATTGCTGGAGTTGCTGGCCGCTTCTGACGATTACCAGTTGCTGTCCGGCGCGACGACGCCACAACTGGCCGATGAGCACAGCATCGACCGCACCAACCGCGCGGTGGATTACATCTTCGCCCACTACGCCCGCGAGTTGCCGCTGGAGGAAGTCGCCGGGCATCTTGGCATGAAGCCGACCTACTTCAGTCGCGTGTTCAAGCAGGCCACCGGGCGCTGCTTCATCGAGTTCGTCAATCGACTGCGCATCAGCAAGTCCTGTGAGCTGCTGGCCGATGGCGACAAACCCGTGACCGATGTCTGCTTCGAATCGGGCTTCAACAATATTTCCAACTTCAACCGGCGTTTTCAGCAGCTAAAGGGCATGACCCCTTCGCATTATCGGCGGTTGGTGGTGCAGCGGTTGACCGAGCAGAATCAGGGATAGCGCAAAGATCAAAAGATCGCAGCCTTCGGCAGCTCCTACATTGGAATGCATTCCCCTGTAGGAGCTGCCGCAGGCTGCGATCTTTGCTTTTGCAGGTGCAAAAAAGTATCAATCCAAGTGCGATGGATGATTTGTCTCGCCCGCCATTCAAGGCTGTAATCGCTGCACATTCTTCCAACCTTCGGAAGACACAAAAACAATAACTGTCCTTCTGTGGCCCTCCGGGTGCAGAAAAGGAGTGCACGATGCAACCTTCTGTAAAAGCCCTGCTCGCCCTCACCTGCATGACCCTCAGTAGCGTCAGCCTTGGCGCCCAGACCCTGACCATCGCCACCGTCAACAACAGCGACATGATTCGCATGCAAAAGCTGTCGAAAACTTTCGAGGCAGAGCATCCGGACATCAAGCTCAACTGGGTGGTGCTCGAGGAAAACGTCCTGCGTCAGCGCCTGACCACCGACATCGCGACCGAGGGTGGGCAGTTCGACGTGCTGACCATCGGCATGTACGAAGCGGCGCTGTGGGGCGCCAAGGGCTGGCTGGAACCCATGAAGGACTTGCCCGCCACTTACGATCTGGACGATGTGTTCCCATCCGTGCGCGAAGGATTGTCGGTGAAAGGTTCGCTGTATGCCTTGCCGTTTTACGCTGAAAGCTCGATCACCTATTACCGCACCGACCTGTTCAAGGACGCCGGCCTGACCATGCCCGAGCGCCCGACCTGGACTCAGATAGCCGAGTTCGCCGCCAAACTCACCCACAAGGACAAAGAACAGTACGGCATCTGCCTGCGCGGCAAGGCCGGCTGGGGCGAGAACATGGCCCTGATCACCACCGTGGCCAATGCCTATGGTGCGCGCTGGTTCGACGAGCAGTGGAAGCCGGAATTCAGCGGCCCTGAATGGAAAAATGCGCTGAACTTCTACGTCGACACCATGCAGAAATCCGGCCCGCCGGGTGCGTCGAGCAACGGTTTCAACGAAAACCTGGCGCTGTTCAACAGCGGCAAGTGCGCGATCTGGGTCGATGCCAGCGTCGCCGGCTCGTTCGTCACCGACAAGACCCAGAGCAAGGTCAGCGACCACGTCGGTTTCACCTACGCGCCTCATGAGGTCACCGACAAAGGCTCGGCCTGGTTGTATTCCTGGGCACTGGCGATCCCCACCAGTTCCAAGGCCAAGGAGGCGGCAAAGACCTTCAGTGCGTGGGCCACTTCGAAGGAATACGGGGCACTGGTCGCGGAAAAAGACGGCATCGCCAACGTGCCGCCAGGCACCCGGGCGTCTACTTACAGCGAGGCCTACCTGAGCGCCGCGCCCTTTGCCAAGGTCACGCTGGAATCGCTCAAGGCGGCGGACCCGGGCAAGCCGACCCTGAAACCGGTGCCCTACATCGGCATTCAGTTGGTGACCATCCCGGAGTTCCAGGGCATCGGCACCCAGGTGGGCAAAGCGTTCTCGGCGGCGCTGATCGGCCAGACCACGGTTGACCAGGCGCTGGCAGCGGCCCAGCAAACCACTGAACGCGAGATGAAGCGCGCGGGTTATCCGAAGTAACCCCGTATTCAATGTGGGAGCGGGCTTGCTCGCGAAGAGGCCGGTACATCCGATGCATCTTCAGCGTCTGGAATGTTGCTTTCGCGAGCAAGCCCGCTCCCACAGTTGATCTTCATATGCCTGCCATTAATCGGTTGTGATCACCATGAATACGTCTACTGCCAAAGCTCACATGGAAATACCTCAGCCACTGCGCAAAAGCCGGTTGGCAAACCCCGGCTGGTTCCTCGTCAGCCCATCGGTAGCGTTGCTGCTGTTGTGGATGATCGTGCCGCTGGGCATGACCCTGTACTTTTCGCTGATTCGCTACAACCTGCTCAATCCAGGTGAAAACGAGTTCGTCGGGCTGGAAAACTTCAGCTACTTCCTGACCGACTCGGGCTTCATGCCCGGGGCTACCAATACCTTGCTGCTAGTGGGCAGCGTGCTGCTGATCAGTGTGGTGCTCGGCGTGTTGATCAGTGCCCTGCTGGAGGCCAGTGAGTTTCTCGGTCGCGGCATCGTGCGGGTCATGCTGATCTCGCCGTTTTTCATCATGCCCACGGTCGGTGCGCTGATCTGGAAGAACCTGATTTTCCATCCGGTGTCGGGGATTCTCGCCTACGTCTGGAAGCTGTTCGGCGCGCAACCGGTGGACTGGCTGGCGCACTACCCACTGCTGTCGATCATCATCATTGTCGCGTGGCAATGGCTGCCCTTCGCGATCCTGATCCTGATGACGGCGATGCAGTCCCTCGACCAGGAACAAAAGGAAGCCGCGCGCCTCGATGGCGCCGGGCCGATCGCGATCTTCTGGCACCTGACCCTGCCGCACCTGGCGCGACCGATCGCGGTGGTGGTGATGATCGAAACCATCTTCCTGCTGTCGGTGTTCGCCGAAATCTTCACCACCACCAACGGCGGCCCCGGCTACGCCTCGACCAACCTCGCCTACCTGATCTACAACCAGGCGCTGGTGCAGTTCGACGTCGGCATGGCGTCCGCGGGCGGGCTGATCGCCGTGGTGATCGCCAACATCGCGGCCATCGTCCTGATCCGGATGATCGGCAAAAACCTGACTGACAAAGCCTGAGGCCCGCGCCATGACCCTTCAACAATCCCGTCGCCTGCAAAGCCTGCTGCTGGGCACCCTGGCCTGGGCCATCGCGATCCTGGTCTTCTTCCCGATCTTCTGGATGGTGCTGACCAGTTTCAAGACTGAAATCGATGCCTTTGCCACGCCGCCGCAGTTCATCTTCACCCCGACCCTGGAGAACTACCTGCACATCAACGAGCGCAGCGACTACTTCAGTTTCGCCTGGAACTCGGTGGTGATTTCCTTCAGCGCCACGGCGCTGTGCCTGCTGATCGCGGTACCGGCAGCCTACTCCATGGCGTTCTACGAAACCCAGCGCACCAAGGGCACGCTGCTGTGGATGCTCTCCACCAAGATGCTGCCGCCGGTGGGCGTGCTGATGCCGATCTACCTGCTGGCCAAGAGTTTCGGCCTGCTCGATACGCGCATCGCGCTGATCGTGATCTACACCCTGATCAACCTGCCGATCGTGGTCTGGATGGTTTACACCTACTTCAAGGACATCCCCAGGGACATCCTCGAAGCCGCTCGACTGGATGGCGCAACGCTGACGCAGGAAATGCTCCGGGTCCTGCTGCCGATCGCCAAGGGTGGCCTGGCCTCGACCGTGCTGCTGTCGCTGATCCTGTGCTGGAACGAGGCCTTCTGGTCGCTGAACCTGACCTCCTCGAAAGCCGCGCCCCTGACCGCGTTGATCGCCTCGTACTCAAGTCCCGAAGGCTTGTTCTGGGCCAAGTTGTCGGCAGTGTCGACCCTGGCCTGTGCACCGATCCTGATCTTCGGCTGGATCAGCCAGAAACAATTGGTCCGCGGGCTGTCGTTTGGCGCCGTGAAATAACGCGATTTGCCGGCCCCACGCGATCCCCTGTAGGAGCGAGCTTGCTCGCGATGGGCGTGAACGATGACGCGCGCTGCCTGAAAGAACTCATTGTCTGGATGTTTTTCGCGAGCAAGCTCGCTCCTACAGAAAACCGTCCGGTGTAACGAATAACAACAATCGGAGGCCCATGATCATGGCCAACCTGAAAATCAAGAATCTGCAAAAAGGCTTCGAAGGCTTTTCCATCATCAAGGGCATCGACCTTGAAGTGAACGACAAGGAATTCGTGGTATTCGTCGGCCCGTCAGGTTGCGGCAAATCCACCCTGCTGCGCCTGATCGCGGGGCTGGAGGAAGTCAGCGGCGGCACCATCGAACTCGACGGCCGCGACATCACTGAAGTCAGCCCGGCCAAACGCGACCTGGCGATGGTGTTCCAGACCTACGCCCTGTACCCGCACATGAGCGTGCGCAAGAACATGTCGTTTGCCCTCGACCTGGCCGGAGTGCCAAAAGCCGAGGTCGAGAAAAAAGTCGGTGAGGCGGCGCGCATCCTCGAACTCGGGCCGATGCTCGAACGCAAGCCCAAGCAACTGTCCGGCGGACAACGTCAGCGTGTGGCGATTGGCCGGGCGATCGTGCGTAACCCGAAGATTTTCCTGTTCGACGAGCCCCTGTCCAACCTCGACGCCGCACTGCGGGTGCAGATGCGCCTGGAACTGCTGCGCCTGCACAAGGACCTGCAAGCGACGATGATCTACGTGACCCACGACCAGGTCGAAGCGATGACCATGGCCGACAAGGTCGTGGTGCTCAATGGCGGCAAAATCGAACAGGTCGGCTCGCCACTGGACCTCTATCACCAGCCGGCCAACCTGTTTGTCGCAGGCTTTCTCGGCACACCGAAAATGGGCTTCCTCAAGGGCCAGGTCAGCCGGGTCGACGGCCAGGGCTGCGAAGTGCAACTGGACGCCGGCACCCGCATCAGCCTGCCGCTCAGCGGCGCGAGCCTGAGGGTCGGCGGCGCAGTCACCCTGGGCATTCGCCCGGAACACCTGCAACTGGCCACGCCCGGTGACTGCACGCTGCAAGTCACCGCCGACGTCAGCGAACGCCTGGGCAGCGACACCTTCTGCCACGTGCGCACCGCGTCCGGCGAAGCGCTGACCCTGCGCGTTCGCGGCGACCTGGCCAGCCGCTATGGCGAGACCTTGAGCCTGCACCTGGACGCCAGCCACTGCCATTTGTTCGATGCCGACGGCGTGGCGCTGACCCGCCCGTTGCGCGTCGCCGCCTGACTCAGAGAGCCTGTGATGAAACTCGATAAAAACCACCTGCAGCGCCTCGCCCCCGAGGTGGTCCTGCCCGCCTACGCCCTGAGTGACACCCGCCAGGGCATTGCGCACATCGGCGTCGGCGGTTTCCACCGCGCCCACCAGGCGTATTACACCGATGCGCTGATGAACACCGGCGTTGGCCTGGACTGGGCCATTTGCGGCGTCGGCCTGCGCGCTGAAGATCGCCGCGCCCGGGATGACCTGCGGGAACAGGACTACCTGTTCACCCTGTTCGAACTCGGCGACAGCGACGACACCCAAGTGCGCGTCATCGGTGCTATCCGCGACATGCTGCTGGCCGAAGACGATGCCCAGGCGCTGATCGACAAACTCGCCAGCCCCGAGATCCGCATCGTTTCGCTGACCATCACCGAAGGCGGCTACTGTATCGATGACAGCAACGGCGAGTTCATGGCCCACCTGCCGCAGATCCAGCACGACCTGGCGCACCCGAATGCGCCGACAACCGTGTTCGGCTTCCTGTGCGCCGCGCTGGCCAAACGCCGCGCGGCAGGCACCCCGGCCTTCACCTTGATGTCCTGCGATAACCTGCCGCACAACGGCGCGGTCACCCGCAAGGCCCTGCTGGCCTTCGCTGCCCTGAGCGATTGCGATCTGCGCGACTGGATCGAGGGCCACGTCAGCTTCCCCAACGCCATGGTCGATCGCATCACGCCGATGACCAGCACCCAACACCGCCTGCAACTAGCCGACCAGCACGGTGTGGACGACGCCTGGCCGGTGGTCTGCGAACCGTTCGTGCAGTGGGTGCTGGAGGACAAGTTCGTCAACGGTCGCCCGGCCTGGGAAAAGGTCGGCGTGCAGTTCACCGACGACGTCATGCCCTATGAAGAGATGAAGATCAAGCTGCTCAACGGCAGTCACCTGGCCCTGACCTATCTGGGTTTTCTCAAGGGTTACCGCTTCGTCCACGAGACCATGAATGACCCGCTGTTCGTGCGCTACATGCGTGCCTACATGGACCTGGACGTCACGCCGCAACTGTCGCCGGTGCCGGGCATCGACCTGACCGAGTACAAGAACACCCTGGTGGCGCGCTTCTCCAACCAGGCGATTGCCGATCAACTGGAGCGCGTGTGTTCGGACGGCTCGTCGAAGTTTGCCAAATTCACCGTACCGACCATCAACCGCTTGCTGGCCGATGGCCGGGACACCCGGCGAGCGGCGCTGGTGGTGGCGGCGTGGGCCTTGTATCTGAAGGGGGTGGATGAGAATGGCGATACCTACGCCATTGCGGACCCGCGGGCGGCGTTCTGTCAGGCGCTGGTGGTGGATGATGTATTGATTACCCAACGATTGTTGGCGGTTGAGGAGATTTTTGGTAAGGCGATTCCGCGCTCGCCGGAGTTTGTGGCGGCGTTTGAGTGGTGTTGCAACAGTTTGCGCGAGGTTGGGGTGACGCGGACGTTGGAGCGGATTCTGGCGTGATGTCGGTGGTGTAGCCATTGCCGTCTTCGCGAGCAAGCCCGCTCCCACATTATTTGCGTCCGCTGAAGATCTCCTGTGGGAGCGGGCTTGCTCGCGAATGACTTCACCGAAATCAACCTGACACACCAAGGACCTGCCATGGCAAACCAACAATTATTCCTCGGCATCGACTGCGGCACCCAAGGCACCAAAGCCATCATCCTCGATGCGCTCAGCGGCCAGGTGCTGGGCCAGGGTGCCGCCGCGCATGAACTGATCAGCGGCGCCAACGGTCGCCGCGAACAGGACACGGCGCAGTGGCTGGACGCATTCACCCTCGCCACCCGTCGTGCGTTGCTGGCGGCGCAGGTCGACGGCCAGGACATCCTCGGCATCGGCGTTTCCGGCCAGCAACATGGCCTGGTATTGCTCGACGATCAAGGCCAGGCCCTGCGCCCGGCCAAGCTCTGGTGCGACACCGAAACCACAGCAGAGAACGATCGACTGCTCAAGCATCTGGGCGGCGAAAAAGGCTCGCTGGAACGCCTCGGCGTGGTCATTGCGCCGGGCTACACGGTGTCAAAATTGCTCTGGACCAAAGAGCAGCACCCCGAGGTATTTGCCCGAATCGCACACATTCTGCTGCCCCACGACTACCTGAATTTCTGGCTCACCGGTCGCCGTTGCAGCGAGTACGGCGATGCCTCGGGCACCGGCTATTTCAATGTGCGCACCCGCCAGTGGGATTTGCAGCTGCTGCGCGACATCGATCCCACCGGGCGTCTGCAAGCCGCGCTGCCGGAACTGATCGATGCCCACCACGCGGTGGGCACGGTGCTGCCGGGGATCGCCGAACACCTGGGCATCAACCCGCATGCGCTGGTATCGAGCGGCGGTGGCGACAACATGATGGGCGCCATCGGCACCGGCAACATCAAGCCTGGCGCCATCACCATGAGCCTCGGATCGTCCGGCACGGTGTATGCCTACGCCGAGCAACCGAAGATCAGCCCGGACACGACCGTCGCTACGTTCTGTTCCTCCAGCGGCGGTTGGTTGCCGTTGATCTGCACCATGAACCTGACAAACGCCACCACGGCTGTTCGCGAGCTGCTCGAACTGGATATCGAAACTTTCAACGCCCTCGTTGCCCAGGCCCCCATTGGCGCCGAAGGGGTCAGCATGCTGCCGTTCCTCAACGGCGAACGTGTCCCCGCGCTGCCCCACGCCACCGGTAGCGTGCTGGGCCTGACCATGGGCAACCTGACAAGGGCCAATCTGTGTCGCGCCGTGGTCGAGGGCACGACCTTCGGTTTGCGTCATGGGCTGGACCTGCTGCACCACAATGGCTTACAAAGCCTGCGCATCTGCCTGATCGGTGGCGGCTCGAAAAGCGCGGTGTGGCGGCAGATCGTCGCCGACACCCTGAACATGCCCGTCGTCTGCCCCGAGCAAAGCGAAGCCGCCGCCCTGGGCGCGGCGATCCAGGCGGCGTGGTGCACGTCCTCGGCAAACGGGCATGAGGACAGTCTGGCGGATCTGTGCGAACGCTGCGTGAGGCTCGATCCGGCCAGTGAAACCTGGCCCATTGCAGAAAACGTGGCCGCCTCCCAGTTGGCCTACGAACGCTATCAACGGCATGTCGCAACCCTTTAAAGAGCGATCAACTATGTATCTGGTGTGTGGCGAAGCGCTGTTCGATTTCTTCAGTGAAAACGAGGTCAGCGGCCTGGCTTCAAAAGTGAATTTCAAGGCAATTGCCGGCGGCTCGCCGTTCAACGTGGCGGTGGGTTTGTGCCGCCTGGGCATGGACGCTGCGCTGTTTGCCGGGTTGTCCACCGACTACCTCGGCCGGCGTTTGCTCCAGGTGCTGGAGGAGGAAGGCGTATGCACGGACTATCTGGTGGATTTCGCCGCACCGACCACCCTGGCGATGGTCGCCGTGGGGGCCAATGGCTCGCCGCACTACAGTTTCCGCGGCGAAGGCTGCGCCGATCGACAACTTCAGCCCGGGCACTTGCCGGCGTTGGGACCTGAAGTGCGGGGTTTGCACATCGGTTCGTTTTCCCTGGTGGTGCAACCGATCGGCGACACGCTGCTGGAGCTGGTACGCCGGGAAAGCGGCAAGCGCCTGATCAGCCTTGATCCGAACGTGCGGCTCAACCCTGAGCCGAACATCGAGCTGTGGCGTTCGCGGGTGGCCACCCTGGTCGAACATGCCGACCTGATCAAGGTCAGCGATGAGGACCTGAGCCTGCTGTACCCCGAACAGGACCCGGCGCGGGTGATCGAGGGCTGGTTGCAACACCGCTGCCAACTGGTGTTCCTGACCCGTGGTGGCGAAGGTGCGACGGTGTTCAGTCGGGTCCACGGTTCGTGGTCGGTGCCGGCCTGTGCCGTGAAGATTGCCGACACCGTGGGTGCCGGCGATACCTTCCAGGCCGCATTGATCAGCTGGCTGACCGAGCAGCGGCTGGACTCGGTCGAGGGGGTGCGGCAATTGAGTCGCCAGCAGATCGAGGCGATGCTGAGGTTTGCGGTGCAGGCGGCGGCATTGACATGCAGCAAGACCGGGCCGGATTTGCCATATCGGCATCAGCTGGATTTGCATTGAATGTGACGGCCCCTTCGCGAGCAAGCCCGCTCCCACATTGGATATCGGTGGACACGAATTTTGTGTTCAACAACGATCCAGTGTGGGAGCGGGCTTGTTCGCGAAAGCGGTATACCTCTCACCGCCAAACTCAAGGTCACAACACCGAGAAGTTGTAGCTGACGATCAACCGCGTCTCGTCCACATCCCGGGCGTACTGCGCGTAATTGCTGCGATAGGTCGCATTGCGCAACCGCAGGCTGACATCCTTGAACGTCCCGCCCTGCACCACATACTTGAGCTCGCTGTCGCGCTCCCACTCCTTGCCTTCCTGATCGCTACCCGGCACCTTGATGTGATCTCCGTTGACATAGCGGGTCAGGAACGTCAGGCCGTTGAGGCCGATGGCCTTGAAGTCATAGTCGTAGCGCAACTGCCACGAGCGTTCCTGCGCCGCGGCGAAGTCGTTGACCTGCACGTAGTTGACCAGGTACGGATTGCTGCCATCCAGGTACGGCATCGAGTTATCGCCGTTCATGCGCTGCCAGCCAGCGCTGAACGTATGGCCGCTGATGGCGTAGGCGAGCAAGGTGCTCAGGGCGCGGTTGTCGATGGAACCGGCGCGGGCCTCTCCGCTATCGGCACTCTTGAGCAAACGCAGATCGGCCTTGAGCACGCCGCCAGCCAGCGGCTGGTTGGCCAGCAAGCCGAGGAAGTGCTGTCGGTAGATGTCTTCCAGTTCGGCATAGTGGTACTGCCCCACCAGCCGATCGTTGATCTTGTAGTCGAAGCCGTACATGTCGAAATGATCGGCGGTGATGTTGCAGGCATAACGCTTGTTCTTGCAGTGCACGCGAATGTCCTGGGAATCAGTGGAGTCCCGGGCGGTGTACTTGTCCAGGCGCGCGGCCATGACATTCAGGTCCTTCACTTCCCTGGACGTGAGCATCGCGCCATTGAACATCGTCGGCAGCAGGCGGCCATCGTTGTACTTGAGCAGCGGCACATCCGGCAGCAGCGCGCCGTACTTCAGTATGCTCTGCGACACGCGCACCTTGGCGGTCAGGCCGAGCTTGGTGTATTCGTCCGCCGAACCCCGCGGGTTACTGCCGCTGGACGGCAGCAGGCCGCTGTTACTGCTGTCGGGACTGGAGTCGAGCTTGAACCCCGCCATGCCCAATGCATCGACACCAAAACCCAGTGTGCCTTCGGTGAACCCCGATTGCAGATTGAGAATGAAACCCTGGGCCGACTCTTCGCGTTTGGACGCGCCCTGCTCGTTGGAGGTGTGGCCGTCACGGAAGTCGCGGTTGAAATACACCGTGCGTGATTCGATGTTCGCCGTGGTGTCGTCGATAAAGCCGCTCGCCTGGGCCGGCCCGGTAAAACCGGCGCACAGCACCAGGGCGCCGAAGCCGAATGACTGGCGCGCGAAGATGAACGTAAAGGGGGGACGCATTAAAAAGCTCCAACAATGCAGCGTTTGCGCCAGGGCGCAATCAGCCAGAAATAGCCTTCATCCGGTCAGGTAACAGACCGGGCTGAAGTGAAACGCGGGGTGAACGACAATGATGGCAGAACGCTTTTTCTTGCTGCAGACGACTTTAGTCTGAAAAGTGACCGTATTGTTTTTCGCCGAACGGTAGTGGTTTGACGACAGGCGGCATTCAACTGGCTTTAACCAATGCTTAATCGCGCAGTCCAACACTCTACTGGACCGCACGCCCTCAGAGTCCTCTGACGCCCAGTGCGGCAGGCTCGACGATACGTCGAGCTCACTTGCACCTGCACTGGAGATCACCCCATGAACTCGCGCGCCCTGCTCGTTTCAATCGCCCTTGTCTGTGCCGCATCGACCGGCATTGCCCAGGCCAATGACCCCGCCACACAAAACGTGCCCTCCTATCACTACGGCATGCCATTGCACGTGGGCAAAGTGATTGCGCTGAGCGAACCCACGACCCTGGACTGCGAAGTGATTACGGCGACGATGAAGTACATCGACTCACAATCGGGCCAGCCTGCAGAAGTCGCCTACCGAAAACTGTCTGACGCTTGCAGTTATCAGAACTGAAGGAAAATTCTGATTTAACGCCTTGCGGTACTCGTGGGGAATTTCAGGCGCTATGCTCAGGCGCTTCCTCACTGCCGCAAGGATTCGCCATGCAGTTGTCGTTTCGTACGTTATCGACATCAACCGCCGCTTTGTGTTTGCTGCTGGCACTGGCCTGGGGCGTCATGCCCGACTGGCTGCTGGCCACCTGGGATATTGAATACTCGCCGACCGCAGGCCTCATTGCACGACGCATAGCGGTGCTGTTCGCAGCGTTAGGCGTGATGTTCTATCTGGTGCGCAACCAGGCGCCCTCCGCGTCTCGCCAGGCATTGGCCATTGGCTTTGTGGTGGGCTGCTGGGGCCTGGCGATACTGGGTTTCGGCGAATGGCTCAATGGCCATGCCGGACCGGGCATCTTGCTGGCAGTCGGGGTTGAACTGGCGCTGGGCCTGGCGTTTTTCCAGACCCGGCGCGAATCGGCAGAATTTGAAACGACTGCTTAAAGTGCTTTACGCATGCCCTGGCTATGCCCGGGTTCCGTGTAGTGGTTTTGGAGATCGGAACGCAGAACGGCGATCAGTTCGTTGATTTCCCGACAGCCATTGAGTTGCTGGGCGTCGATACCGGTTTTCAGAAGATCGAGTTGATCGGTTTCACCATCGGCAAACACTTTTACAGTCATGGACAAGTCCGGCGACAGCGTGCATTGACAGCGTCTTGGTAGAAAACTGCTTTCAATGATATTGCGAAGTTCCAAGGCAGAAAGAAACATGGCGACCCTCTCCGTTGTGAGACTGCCAATTAACTATCGACGCTGACTCATATGGAATCCCGGTCAGCTTGAGAACAGCTACAGCATAAAACATGCCCTGAATTTCGCTGTGCAGCTCATCGGTAAATCAAGGGCTTATTGTAAGGTCTCGTAAAAATGGTCGTGCAATCTGCAAAAAACGGCTTGTGCCGGCCCTGCAATTTGCACGCTGGGCGAAGGATTTGCATTGACCGCCGGCGCCGTCGAGAATGGCCGCCAGCCGATCCAGTATCCGCTCACCCCACACATTCGCAAGGAGGCATCATGGGTTCATCGACCATCAGTACCACCGTCGGGCTGATTGCCGTCACGCTGTCCGGCATCGTCCACGGGGCAAAACTCGAAGACGTCGCACCCTTCCCGAAACCGGACAGCGGTTTCACCCGCCAGGTCATCCACCTCACGCCACAAACCCGTGAAGACGATTTCCAGGTCGAGATCCTTGCCGGCAAGACCCTGGCAGTCGACTGCAATCGCCAGCGCCTGGGCGGCATTCTCGAAGAGAAGAACCTCGAAGGTTGGGGCTATCCGTTCTATCGCCTGGACAAAGTCATCGGCCCGATGAGCACCCTGATGGCCTGCCCCGATGGCAAGAGCACGCAGGCGTTCGTGCCGGTGGTCGGCGACGGTTTCATGCTGCGCTACAACAGCAAGCTGCCGATCGTGCTCTACGTCCCCAAGGACATCGAGGTGCGCTACCGGGTCTGGTCAGCCTCCAGCAAGGTCGATAAAGCCGTCGCGGAGTAGGCCTTACATGCATCAAGCGAGCGTGTCGCACAACGCGGCACGCTCGGCGACATGGCGCAAACTGTCGAAATTGATATTGGCACCCGACTCGATGGCGATGAACGTCTGGCCGCGGGTCTTGCTTCTCGCCACGTACTTCTTGATGCCAGCCACCGCCAATGCACCGGAAGGTTCGGCGATCGAGCGGGTATCGTCATAGATATTCTTGATTGCAGCGCAGAGCTCATCGTTGCTGACCGTCAGCACCTCATCGACGCAAAACCGGCATACCTCGAAACCATGGGCACCGATCTGGGCGACCGCCACCCCATCGGCGAAGGTGCCGACGTGGGGCAGGACAACACGTTGATCGGCCTCCAGCGCCGCTTTCAAGCAAGCGGAATGCTCCGACTCGACGCCGATGATGCGCACTTCTGGCCGCAGGTATTTGATGTACGCCGCGATGCCGGCGATCAGACCGCCACCGCCCACCGGTACGAAGATCGCGTCCAGCGGACCTTGGTGCTGACGCAGGATCTCCATGGCCACCGTGCCCTGCCCGGCAATCACATCCGGGTCGTCGAAGGGCGAAACAAAGGTCTTGCCGGTTTTTTCCGCCAGATCCAGCGCATAGGCCAGGGCAAACGGAAAACTCTCGCCGTGCAACAACGCCTGTGCGCCACGACTGCTCACTCCGAGCACCTTCAATTCCGGTGTCGTCGCGGGCATCACAATTGTCGCTTCGATCCCCAGCTCACGCGCCGCCAACGCCACCCCCTGGGCGTGATTGCCTGCCGAAGCCGTCACCACGCCCCGCGCCTGTTGCCCAGCACTCAATTGTACTAGCTTGTTGTAGGCACCCCGGATCTTGAAGGAAAAGGTCGGTTGCAAATCTTCGCGTTTAAGCAGGATCTGATTGCCCAAGGCTGCGGACAGCGCCGGAGCTGGTTGCAAGGGAGTGCGCACAGCCAGTTCATAGACCGGCGCGGCAAGGATTTTCTTGACGTAATGCTCAAGCAGGGTTTGTTGGGCGGGAACACTGGTCATGATCGTCTCCTGACATTGATCAGAGCCCCGAGACAGAAAATGAAAACCCGCCTCAAGGGCGGGTTGGGTGCTGCAGTCGTGAGCTAGCCCGCCAAATGAGGAATGGCGGTAATAATGCTTGGCTGGCAGCGCAATACGGTGGAAGTCATGTCCGGAAAATATCCGGGCGTGGGTGGCAAGTCAATGGTTCGATTTCAAGATAGCCATCGCGAGCAAGCTCGCTCCCACACTTGATCTCGGTCGAATGTGGGAGCCATGCCTTTACTTCAATCCCACCCTGTACAGCCCACCATCCTCTTCATCGGTCAGTACATACAAATATCCATCCGGGCCCTGTCGGACATCACGGATGCGCTTGTCGAGTTCGCCCAGCAAGCGCTCTTCGTGAACCACCTTGTCGCCGTCGAACTGCAGGCGAATCAGCTCCCGGGTGACCAGCGCGCCAATGAACGCGTTGTGCCGCCAGGCCTTGAAACGGTCGCCGTCGTAGAAGGCCAGGCCGCTCAGGCCAGGGGATTTTTCCCAGACATGGTGCGGCCCGACGGTGCCTTCGGCGATCTTGCCGTTGGCTTCCGGGATTGGCTGACCCGAGTAATTGATGCCGTGGGTGGCCAGCGGCCAGCCGTAGTTCTTGCCGCGCTCGATGATGTTGACCTCATCACCGCCCTGCGGACCGTGTTCGTTTTCCCAGAGCGTGCCGGTCCAGGGGTTGAGCGCCGCCCCTTGCGGGTTACGCACACCGTAGGCCCATATTTCCGGGCGCACGCCGGCTTGTCCGACAAAGGGGTTGTCCTCGGGCACCTTGCCGTCCGGATAGATCCTGACGACCTTGCCCTGCAACTTGTCGAGGTCCTGAGCGGTGGGCCGGCCGTTGTTTTCCCCCAGGGTAATGAACAGATAGCCATCCCGGTCGAACACCAGCCGCGAACCAAAATGGTTGCCGACCGAGAGCTTGGGCTCCTGGCGGAAGATCACCCGGAAATCCTTCAGCGTCGTCAGGTCTTCGGACAACCGTCCGCGACCGACCGCGGTACCGGCCTTGTCACCCTGACCGCCACCTTCGGCATAGGACAGGTAGATCATCCGGTCTTGCTTGAAGTCGGGTGACAGCGCCACATCCAGCAAGCCGCCCTGCCCCTTGGCCCAGACCTTGGGCACGCCATTGAGTGGCGCCGACAATTTGCCCTCGGCCGTTACCACGCGCAGGTTGCCCGGACGTTCGGTGACCAGCATGCCCTGGCGATCAGGCAGAAAGGCCAATGACCAGGGATGCTCAAGTCCGGTCGCGATCGGCGTGAGCTCAAGGGTGCCCTGCTCGCTTTGCATGTCCCGGGCAGTCGCTGCGAGAACAGGCAGGCTGACGGCGAACAAGGTGCTGGCGCAGAAAGTGGCCAGGAGGGTTTTACGCAACATGCACGATTCCTTTTGTCATGGGATACAGGCTGCTGCCTCTCTTTCAAGGGCTGCGGGGAGGTGGATTGGGGATGATCTTCGGGGCACTGGTGGGGGCCGAGCCTTGGGGGTAGCGATTGCCGATGCCACCGTTGTCGAGGGTGGGCGGACGTGGCACCGGCACGGTATTCGGCCCATGGATGGCAGGGGCACTGGGTTGCGTGCCCTGCATGCTGTTTGGATTGGCCCGACGGATCGGGCTGTTGTAGGGATTATTGTTGGTGCTGCCCGGAAGGTTTTGCGCCACCTGCAACGGAGCGCCGGGCGAAGCGACGTCGGCCTGTGCCGCATGACCGAGTACGCCGCTCAATGCCAGCACGATAAGGCCAGGTACGTATCGATTCATGGGATGCCTCTCGACCTGTGCGTGAATACAGTCTTCGATAGCACGCTACGCCTGGGGTTCGGATTTGTTAACACAAACCTTGCCGGCAAGATGTAACACGAAGTTGATGCGCGGCCTGGACCGGGCCGCAGCCCGCTGAAACTTTTGCGCAGAGCCCAAGGTCACCTGATCATCACTTTCGGGAAGACGACCATGGCACGGGCAATCTGGAAAGGCGCGATCAGTTTCGGGCTGGTGCATATTCCTGTGGCGCTGGTCTCGGCGACGTCCTCCCAAGGGGTGGATTTCGACTGGCTCGACAGCCGCAGCATGGACCCGGTGGGCTATAAGCGCGTCAACAAGGTCACCGGCAAGGAAGTCACCAAGGAGCACATCGTCAAAGGCGTGCAGTACGAAAAAGGCCGATACGTGGTGCTCAGCGAAGAAGAAATTCGCTCGGCGCATCCCCTGTCGACTCAGACCATCGATATCTTTGCCTTTGTCGACGCCGAGCAGATCCCGCTGCAGAACATCGACACGCCCTATTATCTGGCACCGGACAAACGCGGAGGCAAAGTCTACGCCCTGTTACGCGAAACCCTGACCAAGACCAACAAAGTCGCGCTCGCCCGCGTGGTGCTGCATACCCGCCAGTACCTGGCGGCCTTGATGCCGCTGGAAAAGGCCATGGTCCTGGTCAAACTGCGCTGGCCGGCGGAGGTTCGCAGCCTGGACGAACTGGCATTGGGCCCCGATGTGACAAAGGCCGAGCTGGCCAAGGGCGAACTGGACATGGCCAAGCGCCTGGTGCAGGACATGAGTGTCGAGTGGTCGCCGGAGGATTACCGGGACGAATTCGAAGACAAGATCATGGCCCTGGTGGACAAGAAAGCCCATGAAGGCAAGATCGAGGATGTTGAAACGGCCACGGGCGAAGAGGAGCGTAAGACAGCGGATGTGATTGATTTGACCGAGTTGCTCAAGCGCAGCCTGGGGGGCAAGGGGGCGGCCAAGGCGCCTGCCAAGCCCAAGTCGACGACCAAGCCGGCGGCAAGGAAGAAAGTCAGCAAGTAATGTGTTGGATGTTCCTGCCTCTTCGCTGGCAAGCCAGCTCCTACAGGTTTTGTGTGCACCGCCAATCTCTGTAGGAGCTGGCTTGCCAGCGAAGGCGTTCTCAGATCACAACAAAAATCGCCAGCAACCCACCAAAAAACGCCCACTTCTGCAGGTAATACAGCTTGCGATTGCGCTTCTTCAACGCCTTGCCGTGCAGGCGAACCTTGTAGATCTTGCCAAACAGCCGGTTGATCCCACCCGTCTTGTCCCCCGCCTCGTTCGGCGCACCGGCAGCCGACATGACATTGCGGCTGAACCAGCCATTGAACGCCGCCGCCCAGCGGTATTTCATCGGGCGCTCAACGTCGCAGAACAGGATGATGCGGTTCTGCTGGGTAGTGTTTTGCGCGTAATGAATAAACGTTTCGTCGAACATCACCGCCTCACCATCGCGCCAGTGATAGTTCTCGCCATCGACATTGATGTAGCAACCGGCATCATTGGGCGTTTCCAGGCCCAGGTGGTAACGATAGGAACCGGCATACGGATCGCGATGGCGAACCAGTTTCGACCCCGGCGGCAACTCGGCGAACATCGCCGCCTTGATCGAGCCGATGCCCTGCACCAGTTCGGTGGTGCGCGGGCAGAGTTTCATGGCCGAGGGGTGGCTGTCGCCGTACCACTTGAGGTAGAAGCGCTTCCATCCGGTCTTGAAGAAGGAGTTGAAACCAACGTCGTCGTAATCGTTGGAGCGCTTGATTTCCCCCGCCTTCAGCAAATTCTGGCCTTCGGCGCGAATTTCTTCCCAGTGGGTCTGCAGCGGCGTCAGGTCGGGAAAATCCGCCGGGTTGAGAAACGGCCTGTTGGGGATCTTCGAGAACAGATAAAGGAAGCAATTGATCGGCGCCAGGAACGTCGAGTGGTCGCTCAGTTGACGGCCCAGTTTGTGGCGCACGCGACCGCGCAGGTGGACATAGGCGATGGAAACAAGGTACACAGCGGCAATGATGAGCTTCACGGAAATCGTCACACGTCAGAGGTGAACAAACTGCGCCCCCTGGCGGCCAACGGCCTGTGGGGCTTGTGCAGCGTCTGAAAACCAAACAGCGGG
This sequence comes from Pseudomonas sp. YuFO20, assembly GCF_035064975.1. NCBI lineage: Bacteria > Pseudomonadati > Pseudomonadota > Gammaproteobacteria > Pseudomonadales > Pseudomonadaceae > Pseudomonas > Pseudomonas sp. YuFO20. Next base: position 15,209 of record NZ_JAXDEO010000047.1, on the reverse strand, counting down.
CCCGATGACCCGTCCTTGAGCCGATGCCGACGTTCGGCATCAAGTGAAAGATGGTATTTTAGCCATCGCCTGTAACCAATTGTTAGCTTTCAAATGTGAAAATCTGTCCGTTGATACCGGCAATGCGTCGGTGCGGCCTTATTGCCCTATCGTTTAAAGAGCCAGACCAGTACAATCGCCGCCAAACTTTACGCGCCCCCCTTGGTTGATGACGGGAACGATCCCGGCCTCAGCGCACTTCGACTCGGGCCAAGCGCTCCATATGCTGCTGTCCACTTATTGCCAGATGGATCTTCCGCTTCTGACCGGGATGCATTTCCCGTGATCCGAATGACGGAAACGGGTACTGATTCGGTACTGCCGCAACCCTAGCTACTCTGAATGCTTCGCAGGAAAAACCTTTGATTTCTACAGCTAACATCACGATGCAGTTCGGCGCCAAGCCGCTATTCGAAAACGTGTCGGTCAAATTCGGCGCGGGCAACCGCTACGGCCTGATCGGCGCCAACGGTTGCGGCAAGTCGACCTTCATGAAAATCCTCGGTAGCGACCTTGATCCGTCCGGCGGCCAGGTCATGCTGGAACCGAACGTGCGCCTGGGTAAATTGCGCCAGGACCAGTTCGCCTACGAAGAATTCACCGTAATCGACACCGTGATCATGGGTCACGAAGAGCTGTGGAAGGTCAAGGCCGAGCGCGATCGCATCTACTCGCTGCCGGAAATGACCGAAGAAGACGGCATGGCCGTGGCCGAGCTGGAAACCGAATTCGCCGAAATGGACGGTTACACCGCGGAGTCCCGTGCTGGCGAACTGTTGCTGGGCCTGGGTATCGGCATCGAGCAGCATTTCGGCCCGATGAGCGAAGTTTCCCCAGGCTGGAAACTGCGCGTATTGCTGGCTCAGGCGCTGTTCTCCGATCCGGAAGTGCTGTTGCTCGACGAACCGACCAACCACCTGGATATCAACACCATCCGCTGGCTGGAAAACGTTCTGACCCAGCGTTCCAGCTTGATGATCATCATCTCTCACGACCGTCACTTCCTGAACAGCGTATGCACCCACATGGCTGACCTGGATTACGGCGAGCTGCGCCTGTTCCCGGGCAACTACGACGAGTACATGACCGTGGCGACCCAGTCTCGCGAGCAACTGCTGTCGGACAACGCCAAGAAGAAAGCGCAGATTTCGGAACTGCAATCGTTCGTCAGCCGCTTCTCGGCCAACGCCTCGAAAGCCAAGCAGGCCACTTCCCGCGCCAAGGCGATCGACAAGATCCAACTGGCCGAGGTCAAGCCTTCGAGCCGCGTGAGCCCGTTCATCCGTTTCGAGCAAAACAAGAAGCTGCACCGTCAGGCGGTCATCGTCGAGCGCATGGCCAAAGGCTTCGACGGCAAGCCACTGTTCAAGGACTTCAGCTTCCAGGTTGAAGCCGGCGAACGCGTGGCGATCATCGGCCCGAACGGTATCGGCAAGACCACCCTGCTGCGCACCCTGGTCAACGAACTGACCCCGGATGCCGGTAGCGTCAAGTGGACCGACGCCGCTGAGCTGGGCTACTACGCTCAGGATCACGCGCACGACTTCGAAGACGACGTGACTCTGTTCGACTGGATGGGTCAGTGGACCCAGGGCGAGCAGATGATTCGCGGTACATTGGGTCGCATGCTGTTCTCCAACGACGAGATCCTCAAGTCGGTCAAGGTCATCTCCGGTGGTGAGCAAGGTCGCATGCTGTTCGGCAAACTGATCCTGCAAAAGCCGAACGTGCTGATCATGGACGAACCGACCAACCACCTGGACATGGAATCCATCGAAGCGCTGAACCTGGCGCTTGAAAACTACCCGGGCACGCTGATCTTCGTCAGCCACGACCGTGAGTTCGTGTCGTCCCTGGCCACCCGCATCATCGAGTTGAGCCCGAACGGCGTGACCGACTTCAGCGGTACCTATGACGATTACCTGCGTAGCCAGGGTGTGGTGTTCTAAAAGCAGCTATTAGTTTCTAGCTGCAAGCTGCAAGTTAAAGCCCTGTCCTTTGTGACGGGGCTTTTTGTATTCAGACTCATGATTTTCTGTGGTGTCGAGACCATCGCGAGCAAGCCCGCTCCCACAGGGGGAATGCATTCCAAATGTGGGAGCGGGCTTGCTCGCGAAGAGGCCTTCAAGAACAGCGATAATTAGTTAGCCTGCTTCCTTTTATCCCACAGCCGCGCCATCATGCTGTTCTCCCTCCGCCGCCCGCGAACGAGCCCTCATGTCTGCGCAAGAACAGCCACCACAAAGCTCCATGGCGATCACCCTGCAGATCGTTTCCATCGTTTTCTATACCTTCATCGCCTTCATCTGCATCGGCCTGCCGATTGCGGTGTTGCCGGGGTATGTCCATGAGCAGCTCGGGTTCAGTGCCGTTATCGCCGGGTTGACCATTGGCTCGCAATACCTGGCCACCCTGCTCAGCCGGCCCATGGCCGGGCGCATGTCCGACAGTGTCGGGACCAAGCGCGCCATCATCTACGGCCTGACGGGGATCGTCTTGAGTGGCGGGCTGACCTTGTTGTCGACCTTGCTGCAAAGCTTTCCATTGATCAGCCTGTTGATCCTGATCGCCGGACGCTTGTTGCTGGGCATCGCCCAAGGGCTGATCGGGGTCGGCACGATCAGTTGGTGCATGGGCCAGGTAGGCGCCGAACATACCGCGCGCTCGATCTCGTGGAACGGCATCGCCTCCTATGGTGCCATTGCCATCGGGGCGCCGCTGGGGGTGGTGATGGTCGGGCAGCTGGGGTTTGCCAGCCTGGGTATCACCCTGTCGGTGCTGGCCCTGTTGGCTTTGCTGCTGATTCGCAACAAACCGTCGGTGCCAGTGGTACGCGGTGAGCGGCTGCCGTTCTGGGCGGTGTTCGGACGGATTGCGCCATTCGGTGCAAGCCTGAGCCTGGCCTCGATCGGCTACGGCACCCTCACCACCTTCATCACCCTGTATTACGTCAACCGGGGCTGGAGCGGCGCGGCGTACTGCCTGACGGTGTTCGGGGTGTGCTTCATCCTGGCGCGGCTGTGTTTCATTTCCAGCATCAGCCGTTTTGGCGGTTTCACCTCGGCCGTTGCCTGCATGTCCATCGAGACCGTCGGCCTGGTGCTGTTGTGGCTGGCGCCTTCGACCGGCTATGCCTTGATCGGTGCCGGCCTGACCGGTTTCGGTTTGTCGCTGGTGTATCCGGCCCTGGGCGTCGAGGCGATCAAGCAGGTGCCCAACTCCAGCCGAGGCGCCGGCCTGAGCGCTTATGCGGTGTTTTTCGACCTGGCGCTGGCGATTGCCGGGCCGTTGATGGGCGCAGTGGCGTTGAACCTGGGGTACGCGTGGATCTTCTTCAGTGCGGCGTTGTTGTCGGTGTGTGCGCTGGGCCTGACCCTTTTGCTCAAGCACCGTGCAACGACCTGATTACTGATCGGCGGTCTGCATCCCCGCCCGCGTCGGTTTGCCTAGGGTGCGCGAGAAGAAACGCCCGGCTTCCGAGATCAGGCTACGGTGAATGTCCGCGCGATCGACGCCCTCTGCATCGGTACACAGGGCCGGCATGATGACGATTTGTTCGTCATTGCACGGCGCCATGAACACGAAGTGCCCGGCCCCGGCGAGCAGCTTGAAGTCGGGGGCGACGGGCAGCTTGCGCGCCAGTGCCGCGGCGTTCTTGTCGGGCGCCACCAGCTGGTCGCCATCGCCACTATAAAGCAGTACCGGAACATGCACATCGGCCAGGGTATGACGGCCGAACTTCAGGCTCAGCGGCGCCATCAGCAACAGTGCATGGACCCGTGGGTCGGCCACCGGCTGCAAATCGTCGCGGTCGACGATCAGTTCACCCTGGGTATTGCAGGCATCACGGTCGTCCGGGCGCTCCTGGCAGTAACGGCGCAGACGATCCAGGTCCGGGGTCGCGCCGGACAGTATCAACGCCGTTTCGCCGCCTGCCGAGTAACCGATGACCCCGACCTGCTCGGCATTGACGAAGGGTGCCAGCATGGGATCGCCCAGCGTCGCGGTAATGGCTTCGGAAATCTGGATCGGCCGTCCGTACAGGTTGCTCAAGGTGCCGAGGCGGCTGTGGTCTTTGGAGTTGTCGCCCGGATGAATCACCGCCACCACCACAAAACCCTTGCGGGCCAGGGACGTGGCCAGGTCGTGCAGGGCCAGCGGCGTGCCGGTGTTGCCATGGGACAGCAGCAGCATCGGAAACCGGCCGATAGCGACTTTGGTGTCTTCGCCGGCTTCGACGTTGTACCCCTCAAGCAGGCTGGTGTGTTCCTTGGCGCTCGAAGGATAGAAGGCAATGGCACGCATCGGTTGCAAGTCGAGCGGGTCGAGAAAGCTCAGTTCGTGATAACCGACGCTCCAGTGCGGATGCGGCGCAGGCGCGGCGTGCACTGAATTCAGGCTGGCGAGCAGACAGATCAGTAAACCTGCACAAAGACGCACCATGGGATGCCCCACCTTGTTACCGGAACAGAGACGTTAAGCCTCAACTGCATAACTCGGGCCACAATTTGCAACAGACAGAAACAAAAAACTCCGCATCTGCCACTTGCGTGATCAGAATACAGAGTTTTTTGGGAATTGCCTGCAGCGGCAATGGGTGTTTACGCAAGCCTTACGCGGCGGCGAACAGCTGCTCGCTGATTTGCGCCTGGGCGTCGTTCATGGCTTTGCCACGCACTTCGTCACCGTAAGCCAGGCCGTGGGCACGGACGAATTCGATGTCGGTAATGCCGATGAAACCGAACAGGACCTTCAGGTAGTCTTCGTGGGCAACACCGGTTGCCTGGCCGGCGTGCAGGCCACCGGAAGTCGAAACGATCACGACTTTCTTGCCACCGCACAAGCCTTCAGGGCCGGCTTCGGTGTAGCGGAATGTCTGGCCGGCAACGGCGATGCGGTCGATCCAGGCTTTCAATTGGGTCGGGATGGTGAAGTTGTACATCGGCGCGGCAATCACCACGGCATCGGCGGCGAGGAATTCGGCCAGGGTCGAGGCGCTCAGCTCGGCTTCGTGCTGTTGGGCGGCATTGCGCAGTTCAGCGGCGGTACCTGCTGCAACCAGGGTGGCCCCGGAAAAGTGGCTGATGGCGTCGGCAGCCAGGTCACGGTAGGTCACTACGGTGGACGGCTCGGCGGCTTGCCAGGCTTTGACGACTTCGCCGCTCAGCAGACGGGAAGCCGAGTTGTCACCAAGAATGCTCGAATCGATATGCAGCAGTTTCATGTGGGATCTCCAGGTGAGGATCGCCTCCAGGGCGATCTGATGGAAACAATCCTACAGACGAAACCAATAGCTGATTAGGCTGCAACAATGCGATAGTTTGTCCCACTGATAGAACGATCGAGAAAGTGCCATGCAAGACCTGAACGACCTCTATTACTTCGCCAAAGTCGTGGAGGCCGGTGGCTTCGCGGCCGCCGGGCGTTTGCTGGGGATTCCCAAGTCGCGACTGTCACGGCGCATTGCTGAACTTGAGGAGCGCCTGGGTGCGCGGCTACTGCAACGCACCACCCGCCAGCTGAAACTCACCGCCGTGGGCGAACGTTATCTGCGCCACTGCCAGGCAATGCTGCTGGAAGCGGAAATGGCTGACGAAGCCGTGGCCAGCATGTCCAGCGAGCCACGCGGGCGCTTGCGGGTATCGTCCCCGGTCGGCCTGGCCCATGAAATGCTCCCGAGGGTGATCAGCAACTTCCTGGAGAAATATCCCCAGGTACAGCTGGAGGTGATGCTGGTCAATCGGCGCGTCGACCTGGTGACCGAAGGCGTGGACGTCGCGTTGCGCGTACGCGAGCCGGGTGATGAAGATCCGCTGCTGGTCACCCGCCGCCTGCGTCAGGCGCAGATGCTGATGGTCGCCAGCCCCGCGTTTCTCCAGGGACTGGACATCACTCTCCCCGATGACCTGAAGAACCTGCCGGTGCTCGGCGCCCTCGAGCCCGATCGCCTGGTGCACATTGGCCTGGTCGATCGCCAGGGCAAGAAACATGACCTGGCTCTTGAAGCGCGACTTGGCATCGACGACTTCATAGTGCGCAAGACCTGCGCCCTCGCCGGCCAGGGGTTCACCACGTTGCCTATGATGTATTGCGAGCAGGAACTGGCCAATGGCTCACTGGTACAGTTACTGCCCGAGTGGTCGTTGCCCGGGGGCTGGTTGCAGGCGGTCTACCCTCACCGACGCGGGGTGATGCCGGCCGTGCGTGCCTGGCTCGACCATCTGATCGAAACCTTCAATGCCTGTGGGGACCGTTTGATATGAAGGCAGGACGCATGAACGAGGCCGACGTGGCGGCTTTCTGCCTGGCATTGCCGGGTGCGCGGGAAGACTACAAATGGGGTGGCGTGCGGGTGTTTTCGATTGCCGGTACCAAGATGTTCGCCTTGCAGAACCTGCGCGGCGACTCCCTGGCGTTCAAGGTCGACAAGGACCTGTTTCTCGGTCATTGCGACCGCCCGGGCATTCACCCGGCGCCCTATCTGGCGCGGGCCCAATGGATCATCATGGCCACGCCCTACCCGCTCGGCGCCGAGGAACTGCAAGGCTTGCTACGGCGCTCCCATCAGCTTGTCGTCAGTAAGTTGCCCAAGCGCACCCAGGTCGGGCTGTTGCTCTGATCAGAACAGTGAGAACAGCTGCGCGCCGAGGAACAGCCGGTCGATCCAGAACACCTGGTGCAGCAGCACGATGATCCAGAACACCCCTTGAAAGGACAGCTTGCGCGTCTTGTGTCGAAACACTTGCTGCGCGAGCAAGGCGCCCGGCCAGCCGCCAGCGAACTCCAGCGCATGCAGGACGTTTTCCGGGATACGCCTTTGATCGGCGCGCGCCTTGCGCTTGTCGCTCCAGTACAGCAGGAACGCCAGCCCGCTGACGATGCAGTAGGCCGCCATGGGAATCAGCGAAACCCCCTGCAGCCATAACGACATCGAACCGAACAGCGGCAGCGCGCACAACATCGCCAACACCAGCAGTTTCAGGCGCAGATGGCGGATGCCTGCCCCGGATTGGCGTCCGGCGTCGTTGCGCGCGCGGGTATCGTTCATGGCTTGGCGGCGGTCCAGTCGACCCAACCGAACTGCCAGGTCGCCAGGATCAGCAAGCCGAATGCAATGCGGTACCAGGCAAACGCCGCATAGCTGTGGCTGGCGATGAACTTGAGCAAGCCCCTGACCGCAATCATCGCGAAAATGAACGCAGTGACGAAGCCGACCGCAAACACCGGGAAGTCAGACGGTACGAACAGGTCGCGGTACTTGTAGCCCGAGTACACCGCCGCGCCGACCATGGTCGGCATGGCCAGGAAGAAGGAAAACTCGGTAGCGGTCTTGCGCGACAGGCCGAACAACAGGCCGCCGATGATCGTCGAGCCGGAGCGCGAGGTACCCGGAATCATCGCCAGGCACTGGGCCAGGCCGACTTTCAGGGCGTCTTTCCAGGTCATGTCATCGACGCTTTCGGCATGCACTTCGTGCTGACGCTTTTCGGCCCACAACATGATGACCCCGCCCACCACCAAGGCCGTGGCCACCGTGATCGGGTTGAACAGGTAGTGGTGAATCAGGTCGGCGAAAATGACCCCCAGTACCACCGCCGGCAGGAACGCAATCAGCAGGTTGGCGGTAAAGCGCCGGGCACTTGGCTGCGTCGGCAGGCCGACGACCACGTCGAAGATCTTGCGGCGAAACTCCCACACCACCGCCAGGATGGCGCCGAGCTGAATAATGATGTTGAACGCCATGGCCCGCTCGCCACCGAAGTCGAGCAAGTCGGCGACAATAATCTGGTGCCCGGTACTGGAAATGGGCAAGAACTCCGTCAGCCCTTCTACAACGCCAAGAATCAAAGCCTGAAAGGCCGTCCAAAGATCCATCAATCCCCCAAAAGGCCATGCGTCGACGCATGCCCCGTTAATTTATTCAAAGCCGTTTACTGTCATCAGCGTCGTTGAGTCCCGCGCGCACAAGCCTACGCAAAAAACGTCGCGAGTTTCGTGAAAAATCAGTTTGATTTCAGGTTTTTGCGTGCGGGATGAAATCCTAGCAGACAAGTGCGCTTTACGCTGCCGTGCAGTCGGCATCGAAGGCACCCGCTGCTACAAGCCTCTCGGCCATAATCCGGTTACAATCGCGCCCCTCTTCGATTTCTCCAAGGAACCTGCATGTCCGGGCTTGAACTGTTTGCCGCCACCCTCGGCGTCATTGCCGTCTGGTTGACGGTCAAACAGAACCCCTGGTGCTGGCCGATCGGCCTGGTCATGGTGCTGATCTATAGCTGGATCTTTTACGAGGTCAAGCTGTATTCCGACATGCTGCTGCAAGTGATCTATGCCGGGCTGCAAGTTTACGGTTGGTGGCAGTGGACCCGCGCGGGCCAGGCCCACCACGGGCGCGAAGTCAGCCGACTGGACGCACCTGCGGTGGCGTCGGGGCTGGCCCTGGGCGCGCTGGGCAGTCTGTTGCTGGGCGCCGCCATGGCGCACTGGACCGATGCCGCGCAACCCTGGCTCGATGCTGCCCTCACGGCCTTCAGCCTGGTGGCTCAATGGTGGATGGCGCAAAAACGCCTGCAGTGCTGGCCGCTGTGGATCGTCCTGGACTGTGTGTTCGTCGGCCTGTTCCTTTATAAGGGGATGTACCTGACGGCTGCCCTGTATGGCCTGTTCACCCTGCTGGCCATACAAGGCTGGCGCACATGGCGCAGCGATCCGGTGTTGTGCCCATGAAGGTGTTGGTTTTGGCAGGACCTGAATCGAGCGGCAAAAGTTGGCTATCAAACGAGATTCACGCCAATTTCGGCGGCATACTGGTCGGCGAGTACGTTCGGCATTTCATCGAAAAAGAAGCCCGAGTAACCTGCTACGAAGACATCACACCAATAGCACTTGGCCAGCTGTCTTGGGAAGATCAGGCACGGGCCCAACAGCCGTCCCTGTTGATTCTCGATACGCATCTGTTGAGCAACATCCTTTGGAGCCGCACCTTGTTTGGCGCTTGCCCGGTGTGGATTGAGCAGGCATTGCAGGTACGGCACTACGACCTGCATCTGCTGCTGAGCCCGGAAACCGTGGCCTGGCACGACGATGGGCAGCGTTGCCAACCGCAGCTGGCAGAACGCCAGGCGTTTTTCCAGGCCAGCCGCCAGTGGCTTGACCTGCATCGCCAGCCTTACCAGATAGTCCAAGGTGACTGGCAACAGCGCAAGGACGCGGCATTCGAGGCTGTAACGCGCTTGCTCAAGGCCTGACAGGACGGCCCCGCCCTGCCGGAAATGTCCATTCCTGAAACACCCTCCCCAGCGAAAACCCGCGAGCTAGAGCGATTCGAGCATTTTCACCAGAAAATGTTAAGCCACTGATACAACCTGCCTTAAACGCCCTCAGCGAGCAATGCCGCCAGCAAGGACGGCACTTTTGCGTGCTTCTGTCTCAGGGGCGTTACAAAGTGTTTTTCTCCACCTCAACAGTTAAAGCCAAGCCACTGTTTTCAATAGAAAAGCAAAAACCGGCACAGCTTCTGCTCTCTTCCTTCGCAACGCTGATAAGGGCCAGCGTTCCACTTACAGAAGGAATTGCCGCCGTGGGGAAATTTCATAACAACATCCATAGTCTCCTGCTGGTCGGATGCGCTCTGAGTTCAATGGCTTGCCTGCCTGTCCAGGCGGACAACGGGATCATCATCATCAAACGCGATGTCCAGGTACGCAACGCAACGATTCCGCCGCTCGTTCCCGATCCCAACCCCACGACTGTCAACGCCAACCCGTCCAAACAGGTCCTCGCTCAAACCAACGAGTTGAGCGACGGGGACTTTGCCGGCGTCGCCAGTGGTGCAGGCATCTCCCGCCTGGTCACGCAAAACACCAACAACCTGGGCGGCAACATCAGCACCCAGAACCAGCTTTCAAACCTTCCCGCCGGGCGGTCGGGCAACTCCGGCAGCGGCATTGCCAACATGGTCAACTCCAACGTCCAGCAGGGCCTGGGTGCCCTCAGAATCATAACGGGAGACCGTTAAGATGAATCGTACGCTGCTGATGATCGCCATGTTTTGCAGTGCATCGACCTTCGCCCAATCCCCCGTCATTGATAACGCCACCATCGACAATTCGGGCGCGCAGTACCAGGGCAACGTCGGGGTCAACCAGGCAGCCGGCGACTTGCAGCAACAGGCGAACGCCAGGGCCTTCGCCATTGGCCGTGACGCCAGCGCGACCACGGATATTCGCCAACGGTTGCGCACCATTGTCGATCCCAGGATCGATGCCCACGCCAGTATTCAAGGCGACTCCTTCAGCCATGGCAATGGCGCATTGGGCGTCAACCAGAGCGCGGGCGCCAGCAACCAGCAAGCCAATGCGCTGCGCATAAGCACCAGTGAGCAGCCGCAAAGTATCGACGACAGCGTCCTCATGCAACAGAACGTGACGCTGCTCTACAACTCCGATCCAACTGACTCTGCACCCGGCTATCGCCAGGTCACTACCAGTGACCAGGCATTCACCGGTAGCCGTGGGGTGATTCAGTTGAATCAGAGCGCCGGGGTGGGAAACCGAATGGCCAACACCCTGAGCGTACGGGTCGTGGATTGACCCAAATAGGTAACAACAACACTTAACCTAAAATAAGTACGGAGAATCACCATGAAACCTTCGATGGCATTAAAGCCTCTGGTTTTCGCAATTGCTGCGGTCATGGCTGTTGCTGTACAAGCTGGGCAAAACGATAGGCGTGGCAACCACCATAACCATGGTGGCCAACAACAAACCCCTCCTGCAAGGATGGTCCCCATCAGCGCGACTGCCAATGCGACGGACAGACAGAGCAGCACCGGCAACCGCATCTGGAATGAAGGGGTAGAAAACTCGGCCGAGATGAGCAGTTCGGCCGCAGGCGCGAGCGGTAACGTCGGCGTCAACGTGGCGGCAGGTTCCGGCAACCAGCAAGACAACGCCGCCGCCATCGCCAACGCAGCCTCCGACAACGCCGCGATCGATAACAGCTTCGTGTTCGGCACGGCCACTGCCACCGCGAACGTCACGCAAATCAGCAACAATAACCGCGTCAGCAACTTTGGCGTGACCAACTCTGCCGTGATGAGTGGATCCGCCGACGGCAGCAGCGGTAACGTGGGTGTCAACATTGCTGGTGGCGATCTGAACCAACAGAAAAACACCATGGCAATTGCCAATACCAATGCTCCACTGGGTAGCGCAAGAGCCACCGCCTCCGCCAACCAAAGCGGTCCTGGCCTGACAGTGAACAACACTGCCGATCGGACCTACCGTGTTGATACGATCACCGTTACCAATACGCGGTCTGGTAGTGCCTCGTTTGACAAGTCGTTCGAAGCCAGCGGCAGTCAAAGCAGTTCTTCGAGCTGGGCCGCGGCCGGATCCAAAAGCTCTGATGCCAGCGGTTCGCTTAGCATTGATCTGAGCGGTTCTACCGCCAGCGCTGCGAGCGGTTCCAACAGCAGCGCTGCCAGCGGTTCCAACAGCAGCTCTGCCAGCGGTTCCAACAGCAGCTCTGCCAGCGGTACCAACAGCAGCACTGCCAGCGGTTCCAACAGCAGCACTGCCAGCGGTTCTTCGAGCGCTTCTCTGACTGCTTCCCTGGGCGCTACGCTGGACGCTGAAGCTGCGTCTTCCAACTCCACTACCGTCAACTTCGGTTTTGGCGATCGCACCCGCAGCAGCAGTTCCGATGCATCGGTCAACGCTTCGCTTGATGCAACCCTTGACGTAGCGGTAGACAGATCGTACGACCGTTCGCGCGACTCCTCGTTCGACCGTTCACGCGATTCCTCGTTCGACCGTACCCGCGACTCCTCGTACGACCGTTCGCGCGACTCCTCGTACGACCGTTCGGCCGAGTCTTCGTACGACAAGTCTCGCGAATCGTCGTTCGAGAAAGCGTTCGATGCTTCGTTCGAGAAATCGACCGCGTCCTCGTACGATAAATCGGGCAGCAAGTCGGCCGAATCTGCGTACGACAAAGCGAAAAGCTACAGTGAAAGCAGCTCTTATGATTTGAGCAACACCTACTCTTATCAAGTGCTGACTCCAACTGGCTGGGCCAACCCTGTGACCAACACTGCAACCCTGAGCGGTTCGGTGAACGGTGGCAGCGGCAACCTGGGTGTCAACGTGGCTGCTGGTGTGGGCAACCAACAAAGCAACTCGCTGGCCATCTCCAACCAATCGTTCTAATGCTGTCTGTGGAGGCCCCCTTCCGGGGGCCTTTTTCAACCCAACCAGAAGGCGTCCCCACCATGCGTATTATCGCCTTGGCAATTTTGCTTTGCGTGGCCAGTGTGGTCGAGGCTGCACAACTGCCGCTGTCCGTACTACCGGGTGGCGGGTTGGTGTACAAACCGATCCAGAGCGTACGCGAACGCAAATTTTCCGACCTGGTGCAACAGAAAACCGACTTCAGTTGCGGCGCCGCGGCGCTGGCGACCATCTTGCGCCAGGCCTATTGGCTTGACGTGGACGAAGAACAGATCATCGAAGGCATGCTGTCACACTCCGATCAGGACCTTGTCCGCGTCCAGGGCTTTTCCATGCTCGACATGAAGCGCTACGTGGAAAGTCTCGGCATGCGCGCCCGTGGCTATCGGGTAGCGACGGAAACCCTGAACGAGATCAAGATCCCGGTGGTGGTACTGATGGATGTCCGTGGCTACAAACATTTTGTGGTCATGCAAAGAGTCCATAAAGGCTGGGTCTACATCGGCGATCCGGTACTCGGTCATAAACGCTACAAAGTCGACGAGTTCACCAAAGGCTGGAACGGCATCATCTTTGCCGTCATCGGCCAGGGCTACGACAAAACCAATGCGTTGCTCGACCCGCCGCTGCCTCTGACCGCCAAGAACCGCGTCAACGCCTTCAGCCCGGTGCAGGACGCTGAGTTAATGGATTTCGGATTTATCCAAAGCGACTTCTTCTAATAACAATGGAGCACGATGCTCCGGGAGTATCCAATGAAGACTCCAATCTGGCTGGCCGTGGTTTGCCTGGCCGCCAGCCTGCCGACCCATGCGGAACTGTTGAAACCCATTGAACTGAATGACCAGGAACTGGCAAGCCTGCGCGGCCGTTATGTCATGCCGGGGCGGATCATCAGTTTCGGCATCGCCATGAGCAGCACCTGGCAAAATGCCAACGGTGAGGTGATCGGCGCGACGTCCTCGATGCAAATTCAGCAATCGACCATCAAGCCACAGTTCTACGTGACGATGATCGACGAAAAAGGCTATGGCTCGGCGCATACCCAAAGCGCCGGCACCGGCACCGTCACGGGCGGCGCCGGCCTCAACAGCACCGAGGGCGTCACCCAGGTCGTGCGGGCTGCCGGCGACAACAACAGCGCCTATAACAACGTTGATATCAACGTCTCCAAGGCCAACCAGGCGCCAGCCATGCAACCGCAAGGCCAGGCCCTGGCCGCGGGCTCGACGCTGGTAGGTTCCAATGGGGCGGGCTCGCTCAGCGTTTCCTCGAGCGGTACGGGTGTGCAAATGAACATCGTGGCCAACAACAACCAAGGCAGTACCGTACAACGCCTGGCCCAGGGTGGCTTGATGCAGAACACCACTTTGCTCGGCAGCAGCAACCAGGTGAGGAACCTCACGTCCCTCAATGTCGTGCTGCGTGACAACGTGGCAACAGCCGGCTCTCTGAACGGGAATCTCGACCAGCTTAAAGGTCTTCGCACTCAAGGATTCTGATCTACGCTCAGTCTCATCAAATGTAGTCAGAAGGGACGGCTAACCCATGCACCGAATGTTAACGTTCAGAGCTATTGTCTGTTTGAGTAGCCTGGCCCCGGCTTCATTGCTTTACGCAGCACCGGATCCCCAGGTCGAAGCACTAAAACAAGAACTCATGGAGCTGAAACAGCGGTACGAAGCACAACAGAACGCGCTGATGGTCCTCGAGCAGCGCGTTCGCCAAGTCGAAGAAGCACCGGCCACACCTGCTCCCAAACGCCTGACCAAATCCCCCGCCGAATCGCCCAACAGTGGCCAGACGGTGGCTGCCGGCGCGCCTGGAACCACCGGCAGTTCCTACGGCCAGTCGCTCAAGGATGACTCGGAACCAGCACAGAGCGTGTCCAACCTGTACGACGAAGCCAGCGGGTTCTTCGGCGGCGGCAAGTTCAGCGTGGAAACCGGCCTGACCTACACCCACTACGATACCCGTGCGTTGACGCTCAACGGCTTCCTGGCACTGGACTCGATTTTCCTTGGCAACATCAACCTCGACCGTATCAAGTCGGATAACTGGACCCTGGACCTGACCGCCCGTTATAACGTGGCGCAACGCTGGCAGTTCGACATTAACGTCCCCGTGATCTACCGCGAATCCACGTATTCATCCGGTGGCGCCGGTGGCGCAGCCAACGGGGTTTCAGACGAAACCGTTACCCGCGACCCGAACATCGGCGATATCAACGTTGGCGTTGCCTACAAGTTCCTCGATGAGTCGGCCAACCTGCCCGACGCGGTGGTTACCCTGCGCGTCAAGGCGCCGACCGGGGATGACCCTTACGGCATCAAGCTGGTCGAGGTGCCTGGCAACGATAACCTCGCGGTCCCCGAGGACCTGCCGACCGGCAACGGTGTCTGGGCGATCACCCCGGGTATCTCGCTGGTCAAGACCTTCGACCCGGCCGTGCTGTTCGGCAGCCTGGCCTACACCTACAACATGGAGGACTCTTTCAGCGACATCAGCCCTACGGTCAACACCAAGGTGCCCGGGGACGTGAAACTGGGCGATTCCTGGCAAGTTGGCGCCGGTATTGCGTTTGCCCTGAACGAGAAGATGAGTATGTCGTTCTCCTTCACCGACCAGTTTGCCCGCAAGAGCAAGATCAAGCCGGACGGCGGCGACTGGCAATCGATCTCCAACAGCGACTACAACTCGGCCAACTTCAACATCGGCATGACCCTGGCAGCTTCCGACAACCTGACGATCGTGCCCAACCTGGCCATTGGCCTGACCGACGACTCGCCAGACTTCTCCTTCAGCCTGAAATTCCCGTACTACTTCTGAACCAAAACAGAGCCCCGTTGCGACTTCGATCGCAACGGGGCTTTGTTGTAGAGCAAAAGATCGCAGCCTGCGGCAGCTCCTACAAGGTGAACGTATTCCCATGTAGGA